>CAZKNI010000059.1:0-3878 GCA_964554055.1 uncultured Phycisphaerae bacterium
AATACGAAAAGAGCCCGAATTTTGTTTTGCGAGAGGCTGTCCGACAGATATTATTTCACCCGTACATGAGAGAAAAATTGTCGGAAGTGCACAAAGACGTCTTCCGGGCGGATTTATGCAGCACGGTTCGATAATGCTCGATAGCAGATTTGAATGTCAGCCGACACTCACGCTAAGAGAATTACTTAAAAATCACAAAGAAAACAATTACAATTTTTCTGCGAAGCAAATAGAAGGCTTTATAATTGATGAACTTATAAAAACTTTTGACATTCGCTTTGTTCGCACGGAATTTACAGATAACGAACTCGAATTTTCGAAAAAGCTTTCGGAAAAATATCATAGCCCCGAATGGACAATCGAACGTGAAAACAAATCTTTTATTTCGAACAAAAATTGTGTAGGATAATATAGCTTGAATATAAATTAAAAGTTAAAAACTGAAAATTCGAATAAATGAGGAATAAAATGGCATTAAGTAAAGAGTTGCTTGATATTATGGTCTGCCCGGATTGCAGAGGAAAAGTTACTGAAACAGAGGGATTTGTAAAATGTAATTCGTGCGGAAAGAAATATCCCATAAGGGACGGAATTCCAATAATGTTGATAAACGAGGCTATATTGCCCGAAGAATCGGGAAATAAAACTGATACACAAAATCCATAATTGGGAACAAATGATAAATGATAGCTATTATATCCGACATACATAGCAATCTCGAAGCATTACAAGCTGTAATGAACGATATAGATTCTCGCAGCATTAAAAGGATAATATGCCTTGGCGATGTTGTAGGTTACGGGCCTAACCCTCACGAATGTCTTGATATAATCATAGAACGATGTGAAGTGTGTATATGCGGCAATCACGACGTAGCTGTCTTCTATGAGCCTTATAGCTTTAATCTGGGTGCCGAGCGAGCTGTTTATTGGACTCGAAGCCAAATCGAAGAACACAATTCGAAAGCAGAAAGGAACAAGCGTATACAATTTTTAGGTTCATTGCCCGTAACTTATGAAGGGGACGGATTTTTATGCGTACACGGCTCGTCACGTAAGCCTATAAACGAATATTTATTTGCTGATGATGTGTTTAATAACCCTAATAAGTTGCTTGATAATTTTAGAAGACTCGAACAGATGACTTGTTTCGTCGGCCATACTCATGTGCCAGGCGTATTACTCGATGACCCTTATTTTGACCCTCCCGATGAGCTTGCAGAGGCAAATCATTTTGAGTTGTCGGAACAAGCGATAATCAATGTCGGTTCGGTTGGACAGCCCAGAGACAGAGATTGGCGGGCAAGTTACGTGATTTTGGATGATGATGAAGTTGAATTTGTTCGAGTAGAATATGATATAGATAAGACGGTAGCAAAAATTCAAAAAGTTCCTCAGCTTGACAACTTTCTTGCAGACAGGCTAAGGGAAGGCAGATAAACTCATGTCGATTATACCCGATGTTTCCGAGATGTCTGTTAATTCAACGAGTAAAAATAGACGTTTCAGCGAGATATTTCCGAGTTTAAATCCCTATGAAGCGATATTAGAATTATTGTGTGTATTTTCGGTTTTATATCTTCCGTATTTACTAAAAGCTGCTGTTTTGGGAATTGACATGTCGAAATACAGTCAGCCTTTAGCGTCCGAGCAATATGTTGCTCTTTTGAGTCAGGGAATATTAGCCAGCTTAATTATCGGATTTATTCTTTTCAAAAATCGTCAACCTATTTCATCTCTTGGCTTACACGTAAAAGATTTAGCCAGCGAAATAGCAATAGCGATAATCGCATTTTTGGGAATTTTGACAGCTATTTGGATTATTAGCATAATAGCTATGTTTGTTCTTGATTCCGCGCAAATAAAGACAATAAATCGAAATAACATTCAAATAGCCAATATGTTTGTCGATATGCCTATATGGGCTGTTCCCCTGTTTTGTATATTTGTCGGATATTACGAAGAGCTTGTGTTTAGAGGTTTTTTTATAACGAGATTACGATGTGTATTGCGTAACGATTTGCTGGCTGTCATTGTTTCGTCAGCTGTTTTCGCGTCCGCTCATTTTTACGAAGGCATCTTTAAAATGATGATGATTTTCGGGTTAGCGTGTTTGCTTGGCGGAATATTTGTTGTTCGAAGAAGTTTGATAGCGCCGATGATTGTGCATACCCTTTTTAATTTTACGTTTATAATGTTAGCCAAGTCAGCTATAAAAGTTATGAAATAATGTATGCAATGGAAGAGAGCTGAAAAATTGCTTGTTTTGGGACTTGGGCTTGCTATTACGGGCATATTTTGTTATCTTTTGAGTTTTGCAGTATAATCGTAGGAGTTCAGAGTAGAACATCTTGTAAGCGTAAACAGTAATCATAGCAAATTTGCTCAATAGGAGTTATAGATTATGACAGAAGAACAAACTTTGGAAAATACGGAACAAACGGAACAGGAACAGCTTATCGAGATGAATATCATTTCGATAGAAGATGCGGGAGTGCTTAAGAAAAAAATCAAAGTCGAAATTCCCGAATCTCAAATAACGGAAAAATTAGATGAAAATTATAAAGAGTTAATGCGTGAAGCTCAAATTCCGGGATTTAGAGTAGGGCATGCTCCCCGCAAATTAATTGAAAAGCGATTTGGTAAAGATGTGCGCGAACAAGTCAAACAAATGCTTGTGGGGCAAGCTATTAATCAAGCAATCGAGCAGAAAGAATTAAAGACACTTGGCGACCCTGATGTCAAACTCGAAGAAATAGAGCTACCCGAGACGGGGCCATTGCAGTTTGAGTTTGAGGTCGAAGTTGAACCGGAATTTGAGCTACCAAAGCTCGAAGGAATTGAATTGACCGAAGAAGACGTTGAAGTTACAGATGAAGATATCAATCAGGAAATAGAAAAGCTTCTTTGGAATTATGCAGACCTCAAGGAGATGCCTGAAGGGACAGCTGCTGAAAAAGGCGATCATCTTTTAGTCGATTATGTCCTCGAAATTGGCGAACAAGCTCCGATAATCGAAAAAGACACATCAATTGCTGTTAGAGATATTCCTATTGCCGGAATTACCTTTGATAAACTTGAAGATGAGCTAACAGGCATAAAGGTTGGCGAGACAAAAGAACTCTCAGCTACCGTTTCCGACGAGCATTCGAACGAAGACTGGCGAGGCAAGCAGGCCAAAATCAAAATTACAGTCAAGAAAATATCGAGATGGATTAAGCCTGAACTTACCGATGAACTTGTGAAACGAGTAGGGTTCGATTCCGTAGATGAATATAAAGAAGCTGTCAAAACTCAGCTCGAAGCCAACAAAGGTCAGCAGATAAGAGCAGACCTCGAAGAACAAGTCAAGAAATATTTGCTCGATAATACGAAAATCGATTTGCCGGAAGGGATAACAGAAAGATATACGGATTATGTCTTACGTAGAAAAGTAATCGAATTTCAGCGTATGGGAATTCCTCCCGCCCTTCTCGAACAGAAAATTGATGAAATCAAGAAACGTGCAAAAGAAGAAGCTATTGATAGCTTAAAATTAACATTCATAATGGGAAGAATAGCTAAGCAGTACGAACTTCAAGCAGACGATGCCGAAATTAACGGTGTGATAGCGTCAATTGCCGCTCGCTCCGGCAGGCGTCCCGAGCGTGTAAGGAGCGAAATGATGAAAGATGGCAGCTACAGCAGCGTTGTCGAGTCGATTGTAGAGCGAAAAGTAATTGAAAAATTGATTGATCAGGCAAAAATCGAAAAAAAGAAGGCTAAAAAGGCAAAGAAAGAGACAAAAAAAGACGATAAGAACGAAAACAAAAAGTAATGGAGAACAACAGTATGCAAATGCCTTATCCTGATACACACGTTCAGGGACCGAATTATCAG
>CAZKNI010000060.1:0-5949 GCA_964554055.1 uncultured Phycisphaerae bacterium
TCTTATCAAATCCTTCTTCAAATTTGTCCCAGCTATATTTAATACCGGATTCCATTATTCCTTCTCCGAAACAAGAATTGCCCCGAATCCGGTATTAAATATAGCTGGGACAAATTTGAAGAAGGATTTGATAAGACAGGTTGTGCGAGAAAATTTCCGTCAGTCGAAGAAATCGAAAGTAAGCTTGCGGATTGGCAGCGTGCATTTTCCGATAGATTTCGATATGAGATTGTCGGTAAGTCGCAGCTTGGCAGAAATGTTTTTAGATGTGAAATAACAGATTTTGATTTGGATAACGATTGCAAGCAAAATGTGTTGATAACAGCTTGCGAACACGGTGGAGAGCGTAATCCGACAACGACATCGCTTGAATTAATAAAGATGTTGCTCGAAGATAATGCTCGTGCCGGACGGATAAGAGAACAAGTTCGAACGGTAATTTTTCCGTGTGCGAATCCCGACGGATATTCGATTCTCTCGCCATTTGCAGCGAATAGCGAATGTGTGTATGCGGGTTATGATTTTACGGGAAGGAGCAATACGGTTGAAGGCGAGTATATTGTAAGGACAATCAAGGAGCTTATTCCCGAGCTTATGATTTCGGTACACGGAGTTTGGCGCGATAATGAAAAATGTGTTATGCAGGAAGATACGGGAATCGCGATGGCGAGTATTTTCAGTAGGTCGTATCATCGATATTTGATAGATGAGATGAATAAAGAAGGAGAGAAATTCGGATTTGCTTATGCGCGGGGTGAAGATGATGACGAACGGCTGATTGCTAATAATGTTCCCGAGGGTTGTGAACATAAATTTTATTCGACGGGTCCTTGGGTCAATACGCCCGGAGTAGCTTATAGTTTGGCACATTCATTGGCGTTTACGATAGAAGTTGCGGATGATTTTTCGGGTGCAATTAGGTTATTTCGAGCGTTGGAGTTGGGTACGGAACGTTGGGGCGGAGCGTTTTATACCGGATATCCGGTGAATGTGATTGGCCCATTGGGGTTATGTCGAATTGTCTCGTGCGGTCGAAATGCACGGGAACGTAGATATTCACGAGCGGAATTATGGAACGATAAGATAAGGAATTTTTGCTACGGTACGATTCAATATCCGCTGAAGGGTGCAAGTCTTTTTTATTGGACGAATTTGTCCGATTTTTCGAAATTTACGACTTCGCATCCTGAAAAGAAATTGTTGGCAGATGATTTGTTTAATTGCTTGGATAAAAAATGTTCGAACAGAAATATAGATGTGTTGAGAAAGATATTTGCAAATCAGCTGAATTATCCGATTAGCGCGTATTCTCCTATAACGGGCGGATACGGACAGGTTAAAGATTCGAAGATATCAGCTGTAAAACTTGACAATTCTTTCGGTTTGCAAATTAGATTGCCGTTTAAAGTTAAAGATGTCAAACTTTATTATAATGGGATTTCGGTCGATAAATATGCGGGGATTAACGATTCGCATATTTGGTTTGCTGATAATTGGTCGTATTTCCAGATAGAGCTTGACGGTGAAATTTGTGGGGATAATATAGGCGTTTTTGCAATCGAATATTCAATGTAATATCGGGAGATAAGTGATGGACAAAGAACTTGCAGCTCGTGAACAGCAAATTTATTCATTTGTGTCGTCTAAGATGTTAGACAAAGACGGACTCGTGTATTCTATGATACTCGAAGACGGGTTTAAGCCTATTCGTGATAGAGATATTCCCGATAAGGTTTGTTTCAATTGTGTCGATGTGCCTAAAAAACTGTGGAAAGCGGGATTTTTCGGATATGAAGATTCATTGATGGCGACGGCGGAATTTTTGTTGGCTAATATTTATAAGTATCAGGCAACGAATGATAAGGAATCGAGACAGTTAGCGAAAAAGCTATTTTTGGCTTTAAAATTATCTGCTCTTGCAGGGTCGAAATATCACGGCTGGACTGTTAGGCCGATGTTGGGTTTTTTGCCGAAACCTTATGGCGGAATAAAGACAGCACATCTTTCGGGCGAAGTGAGTGTGGATCAATATCAACGAGTAATGTATGCGATGGAAGTTTATCGTGATACGATTGCAAGTTTAGGTGAGAGGAAATGGATAAATAAGTTTTTGTTGGCTTGTGCCGATTGCTGGGATACGAATAATTATACTTTTAATTATATGCTTGGGATTTGTCGTTGGGGATGTTGCTCCGCCCATAGCGTAGCATTCGGATTGTATTGCAGCGCTATCGGACTGTCTTTGTCAGATAGGCGTGAGCACAAAGGCTGGTTCGAAATTTTTATGAGTCGAGTTGAGCCTCTTGAAAATCGATTTGCTTATTCGCTGTCGGATAATGTTGCTTGTTTGATAGCTTTTGCGAGTAGAAGTCTTTGCAAAATTATTCCCGAGGAGAAAAAGCGTTGGATAAAATACGCTGAGCGTGTGTGCAAAAGTTCGTTGAGCGGAATGGATGAAGACGGTTATGGCTGGCTATTTACATTTCTCTCCGGTCAGAAAAAAGGAGAGCGGATAAAACCTCATTGGGATAAATCTCCGCATCGATATTGGAACTTTCTTCGTTGGCGGGGAAATATTCGTCGGCCATTATCTCAGCTTGCCGGTGCACTCGCTGATGTGTGTGAGATTACCGGAAACGAAAAATATTCAAAGCTAGCCCGGAGTGTGTTGTCAAAGCACGGTCAGAAGGGTTATATGAAATGGCTCGAACCGCTTGACCCAAATGATATGCCAAAGGGATATGAAATTTTGGGCAGATTCGTTTGTGGACTTAATACAACAACGTGGCTTCGTGCTTATTGGCAATTGAAGAGAGCATAACTCGTGTGTTTATAGATTTTCCAGCCGGTATTGCGGAATTTCAAGTTTTTTTGATATGTATTGTGAGATTTCGGTTTTGGGGTTTGATTCGCTTCGTGTCAAATAAGTTTAAAACGAATAATATGAATTAATTTGCCTAATTGACATAGCGTATGCTGTCAAATGAGCATGAGTTACGGTAAAAAACGTCGCGATGCGGGTAAATATCTTTTAGGTATTTTTAGAGTCATTAATATATTTGTTTGCGATTTGCCCGTTCTGCGCCGCTGAACAGCAAATTAAAAAAGTTGTCGGATTGAAAAAAATGCTTGACTAAATTTACTTAAATGTTTAAGATGGCTATAAGTGGCAACTTAAACATTTAAGTAATTGATATGTCGATGAAAAAATCTAACGTTACAATAAAACAGATAGCACAAGAAGCAGGTGTTTCTTACGCTGCAGTATCAATGGCTCTGCGAGATCATCCCGAAATTAGTGTCAAACGGAGACAACAAATAAAAAAAATAGCAGATAAACTTAAATATAAGCCTAATCTTTTAGTTAGGGGCTTGAAAGGAAAATCAACACATACTTTGGGAATAATAACAACAACGCTTGATGTTGAAACAACTGTTGTAAAAGTTCAGTCGTTTGAAAGAGCAGCAAGAGAAAAAGAGTATTTGGCGATGATGGCTTTTAATCCCGGGACAGCGGATTTGGAAGATGAATTAATAATCTGGCTTATGCAAAGAGGAATAGACGGGCTTGCAATTTATCCGATAGAACACGGTGAGCATAAAGAGTTACATCGACTTGTTAACGATAAATTTCCGGTTGTTACTTTTAACGGAAAAGGTAGGCTTGGGTTTGATACAAATGATGTTAGCGTCGATTATTATGAAGGAGGGAGGCTTCAAGCTCAACATCTTTTGGAAATCGATAGAAAAAATGTGTGCTATATACATCCGAAACTGCTGTTTTATACAATACATCAGCGAATGCTTGGTGCAAGCGATTTTGGTCGGCAAACAGGGATGAAGATAGATTTTATAGGTATAGAAGCAGGTGATACGAACGATAGAAGTAGGAGTAGGCTTGTTTATCATCAGTGTAGAGAGGTTTTTAAGAATAGCATCCGTAAATATGATGCTGTGATATGTTCTAATGATGTTTTTGCGCTCGCAAGCATTCACGCCCTTATTGATATAGGAATTAAGGTGCCGGACGATATAGCTGTTGTGGGATTTGATGATATAAGAGCATCGGAGCTATCAAATTTGTCTCTGACAACGATATCCCAATGTACGGGACAAGTCGGAGCGTCAGCTTTTGACATATTGGAAAAGCTATTTCACAAGAATAAAACGGGCAAACAAGATGAATGTATCCGTGTAATGATTAAACCGAAACTTGTTGTGCGAGCTTCTACAATAGGAAGACATTGGATAGATGACAAAAATGAGTGTTTGGATATGTTGTAATTTTGTAATTTGAGTTTTTCAAGTGTATTTTCGGTTTTAGAGAAAGGAGAATATTATGAAAGCTTTAATGATGTGTATGTTGGTGTTGTTAATAGCGACGGTAGGCGAATCAGCTATTTTAGAAGTTGGAAGCGGATATGCTTATTCAACTCCTCAAGCAGCATGGAATGCCTCTGTTAGCGGAGATGAAATTGTTATTCATTCGGGAGTTTATAACAAGTCGTGGGGAGATTATGTGATTTATTCCAACGCGGATGGAAACGATACTCCACGAACAAATATAACGATTCGGTCTGCCGGTGACGGAAGAGTAACGTTTAACGGGGGGATTTATCTCAATGCGAGCAGTAACGGGACGATGGGTAATATATCGATTGAAAATCTGTATATCAACTTCAGTGGCATTAATGCGGGAGTATATATAAGGGCAGATAATCCCAAAGAAATGCTCGGATGTACGATTCGAGGTAATGTGATTTATAGTACGAGTGGCGGGGGTCAAGGAATATATTTTTACGGTGACGGAATCAACGGTGAGCATGTTGTCGAACATAATACGATTTACGGAGCAGGTAGCTCGACAGGATATGGAATACGAGAGTTGATGAGTGATGCGAACGGTGGCAGAACGGTTCCTCTGATTCGCGATAATATTGTTGTTAATACCAATAAGGGATTTCTCAGCTGGTATGGGGGGAATTCGATAGAGTATAGCGATCATTGGAATAACGGGACAAATAGCACGGCAGATAATTATGGTAGCTCAGTGTATAAGAGTACCGGTTCAATCGAATTAGACCCGATTTTTGCATCGACAAATCCTGACGATTCGACTTTTTTGATGCTAAGCCTCAATACTCCTACGGAAGTTTTAACAGGAGCTCATGACGGAACTTATATGGGGGCATTGCCTCAGGTGCCGGAGCCTTGTGCGTTTGGAACATTGTTTGTATTTGCGTTATGTTATATAGTTAAACGGAAGAAATAGAACAGAATTACAGTTATGACAAATAAGGTATGTTTTAGTGTTAATCGTTCCGTATTAGGCTTGATGTTAATATTAATCGTTTGCGTGTGCTCGATTGCGCGTGCAGGTAAGCTTATCGTTAAATATGAATTTGCACAAACAACCGATGAAGGACTTCGCGATTTAAGCGGAAACGGATATGACGGGACAAAGGTATTTAAAGCGTCCGAACAGGCTTTTGTCGATACCGAAACGGGTTCTGCTGTTGCTTTTTCCGATGTAAACGATAGGGTTGAAGTTCCGTTTGATGCGTTTCCGGGAAAATGCGGAAAAATCAGAATGTGCGTTAAGCTGGCTTGCCTTGAAAAAGCCCAAACCTTTTGGCGTGTTTATACCAAAAAAGACGGTTTGTCGTTTTTGTATAAGAAGGGACAGCTAATATTCGGATATTATCATCGCAAGACAGGCAAATGGTATAAAGCGGTCTGCCCGGGAAAGTGTCTTGCTGTAAATCGTTGGATTACTCTCGAAGCGTCGTGGGATGTGTCCAGAGAATTAAAAATTTTTGTCAATGGCAGAAATGTTGCAAAGTTGCCCATAAACATTGTGGCGGAATTTTCATCCGACGGGGTTATGACAATAGGTAATGAGCCTGTCGGCGGACGTCCGATTGCCGGTTTGCTTTCATGGTTTGAGCT
>CAZKNI010000061.1:0-4121 GCA_964554055.1 uncultured Phycisphaerae bacterium
TAAGCCAAATCGAAAATTTATATTTACTTGCTTTGACAATCGCTCCGTTTCCGACGAATGCCAAATTGTTTTTGTTTTTCCGGGCTATTTTCTCCTTGTATTGTGCTATTTCCCGCTCAATATCTGAAACGGTCTTTAAGCTTTTTACATTTATCAGATTGACACAATATACATGAGTATCATATCTTCCGAATTTATCCGTTATTTTCCCGTTTCGAAGCACTCGTCCATTCAGACCGGAATCACATTATCAAACTGACAATCAAAAACAAATTGCTAACACATATTTGTTGGGACTGTTTGCCTTTGATTATTAGAGCAAGCTGCTCTGCGAGCTGCCTCTCGTGCGCTATTCGGTGTATTATTTTCGTATTATAGCTGCTGAATAATCTTCCGCTAATCTGAGTTCCGTATATGTTTTTCCGTTACGCAATATTGTCGGTGCCGAAAACTTTTTAACTTCTCTTCCATTATCGTCAAACACATGAACCTCATGCGCGGAATTATCATTCCAGCCGAACAAACCGCTAACTTTCGTTATTATGCGCTCTTTACCTATTACATAACCCTTATGAATCTCAACGGGAGTAATGGGATACATATAATGTGTCAAGTGATAATGCGTAGGAATTGCCATTTGAGGCGGCAAGTCGAAATACCAAACATACAAACATCCGTAATCCAAAGCGCCCAACATTATTTTATATGCATCCTCTTCTGTCCTCTCGGTCAAATGGTCCCCGAGGGCAACCGGAGAATACAAATGATTACGCGCACAATTGGAAATACTGCCTGTTTCCACAAAACACGGAAACTTCAATTCCCACATTTTCTTTGTTATAGGCGTTCCGTTTCCCCACAGATAGCCCCGAGACAATATATATTTGGCTAACGACACACGCCAAGTTTCCGTTAACAATGTAACCGACGACTTCAACCCAACTATTTTCATACTCCGAGGGTCAATATCACCGGATACTCCGTCCCATGGCTTACCGTAATGATATTTATAAGCGCTATATTCGTGCTCGTCCCAATAAACCCCATCCGCTCCAACTTCAAAAATAATATCTACATTTTTACGTATTGCTTTTCCGAAGCTGTTTGTTTCTGTTGGAAAGAATATCTTCATACAAGATTTTCCGTAATCCGCTTGTGTCCCGTCAGGACGCATTACCCTAGAATCCGCATAAATAGTTGAACTGTCATCTCTGCCATCGATAAAGCAGTGAAAATATATTAAATTTCTAATATCATTGCATAACGCTTTACGTCTTTTCAACGCCTTTACGTATGCATCATGCGACACAAGCTGCCATGCACTTCCGTAAGGAACTTTTCCTTTATAACGAGGATAGCTAATTCCTGCACAAAGATATTTTGCATCTTTATATTTAATAAATCGACTTAAAACCTCATCGCTCCATCGAGACGTCTTAGGCCCGACACGCAAAAAAGCAAAGCATCCGTCTATTCTAAAATTTGAACCTACAAAGCGTCTTGCCGCATTGATAAATCGCCAGTAATCTCCTTTTTCAACGGGAACAATAACCCACTCTGCCGTATATGTACTTCCGGGCTTAAGCACAAATTGATTGTCTGCTATTCCGATTGTTCCTTTGATTGCATAATTAGTTATATGAATTCTAAAAACATCATTAAGCGGAAACATTCCTATTCCAAAATCACTCGTAGCTCCGAATGTTGTCGGATTATGAGAGTCCGAACCATTACCCTGTTTGGAAAAATATTCAAGCCCGTTAAGCCAAACTTTTTTAAGCTTATTGCCCAGCTTAACCGAATGTCTTTGCATAATTCCGATATTCTCGGATGTAATATTCGTAAACGTATCACGAACGACAATAGCTTCCGGCTTGCGTTCTATTTTTCGTGTGAATTTAAAAAACTTATTGCTTTCCGAGACCCATCGTGGCTGTGGCGTCGAAAATTTACTCTCCACCACAAAACTTTCACCGTTAACCGTTATCTCGATTTTCCCTGCGGAAAGTAACTTTGCTGAATATTGCGTCTTGAAATTTTCACGCGGAACAATCACGGGAATAGGTCCCTTAGGAGGCCCCGATTTTGCCTTACGGGGAGGCGGAGGAGTCTTAAATTTTATTTGTCCTTTTCCAACGATTAATCTATTTTTAACCGTATCTGCAGCGGCGTTTTCTATTAGAATAACATTTTCTCCCTCACGAATTATATCGCTTACATCAAATTCGAAGTAACACGCTTTAATCTTTCCCAATAATCCGTAATAAGAATCCCTATCGGGGGAATCGAAATCGGGGCTATAAAACGTCGTCAATCTTTCGCCCGCGCCGATTGAGCATATTCTTCCGTTCATTGTTTTAGCCTTGGCAGGCTTGTTAACAAGTCGTTTGACGGTTAACAACTTATTATTAAGTTTTACCTTAAGAGCGGGCGTATATCCTGCAACCTTTTTTGAATTTAACCGAGCTTGTAGCGACAATATCGCTTGTTTTCCTTCGGGCACCGAGTTGATAACAAATTTGATAATATCCTTTTTCCCTTGTTCTAGTTGTAAATTATCAAATATCTTGATTTGCCTGACAAGTTCGGGGGCTATTCCGTCTGTACCCGACAATATTCCAAGCTGCCATCGAGACCTTGCACGAACCCATCGTGCCGTACCAATTGTCATCATTGTTTCCTGTTTAGGTTCGGGAATATCCGTATCGGAAATAGCTATTTCATATCTGATTAGCATTCCCTTTTGTGCACTTTTTACACCTAACAATTCCCAAGGAATACCCGCTTCTATATCATATCCTTTTAGTGTTCGCTTCGCTGCTACCGTTACTCCCGTCAACTGCATTCCATTGGGGCTAAAACAGCATGCTTCGGGCATACAATCAATTAACACATCACCCGTATTTTTAAAATTTCCCGGACTAAACCCAAAATGAAATTGTCCTTTACCTATCGTATCCCGAGCGGGCTCATACTCCGGAACAACGTCTATATAAAGCTCTATATGGTCTCCTCGCCAAATATCTTTTCCTCGCATCGTTTGTTGTAATACGTCATCTGTAACTTCCGCTCCGATAAACAACATATCTCTCCGCCACGCTATATGCACCGTTCCGCTAAGGTCATCTGCTCCCGTCCATTTATTCCTGCCGAATATAACTTGCTCCGATTTATCAACTCTGACAGCTCCCGGAACTTGTCCCCAGTCCTGTAAATCGCCGTCAACTACAATAGGGGGGTCAGGCTTATAAGGAACTCCTATTAGCTTTTCCTCCGGATATGCCGATTGTGCCGCACACAATAAAATCAAATACGACAAAGTAACAAAACCCAAAAAACAAGAGACATTTCTACTCTTCATAAATATGAACCTCCAATCTGAAAATTGCATAATTATTGGCATTCCTACGGATAATTGCCTATTTACTCAATATCGGTTGCGCCTCCGAAACGACACATTTGTCTTATCCAGTAAATCCAGCTTGATGCTTCAGGCTCCATATATCGCGGATACCATAAAACATGTCCGCCTAAATATCCGACATTCTTTCCGTCGCCATGCACCCAGGGAAACAAATTCGGGTCGCGCGAGTAATTACAGCCACGACAATGTATTACAATATGCCCGGGGTCAAAACTTATTCTCCAGTTTTCAGGATAATTAGGTGACCCAGGCAGAGTATTATTTAACAGATGCCACATATAGCCAATCAGATATGCATGACCGTCAGACACTCTTCGTCCCCAGTTATTCGGGTCGTCTTGGACGACTATGTAATCATCCGGACAATAAAACACTCTCAAATTAGTTATATATTTCCCGTCCGACCAACCGACCTCAGGCGGCACCAATAATCCTGCCAATTGTTTATAGATATACGTCCCGATAGTGCTATAACCGTAAGGATTGACCAATCCGCCGGGCATCAAATCATTGTGTTCCTGTGCATAAGCAAAACACCCCATTAAGATTTGCCTTTGATTATTAGAGCAAGCTGCTCTGCGAGCTGCCTCTCGTGCGCTGTTCAGCGAAGGAAGTAATATTGCCACGAGTACTGCTATTATCGCAACAACAACTAAAAGCTCTATTAAAGTAAAACTATTTTTTATATTAGCCATTT
>CAZKNI010000062.1:0-2924 GCA_964554055.1 uncultured Phycisphaerae bacterium
CCTCAAGCCAAACAAACAGCGATTGCTTAGCTTGACGTGGCAAATGATTAATAATTATTTCAGCTTTCTTTCCGCTTTCAATGTGAGCGGGAAATATAACTTGCGGAATATTGTTTTCTACGTCGGAAACAGTAAAAAACACAGGTCTATGCGCAGGAATTTTGAATCTAAGATATCTTGTCTTCACGCATTGTTTCGACGGCATAATGCCGCAAACAAAGCAGGACCTATCAAGCATCACAAGTACAGCTGTCGGCTCAGCTGACGTATTCAACAAACCGATAATTTGCATATCACCTGCTTGCCACTTTGCGATATTAACAGCACCTCGTTGACAGCTATTTTTACATTTCACTTTCACAAACGGAATTTTTATTCGTTTGAAAAATGCACAAAATTGCTTGCGCAAGTTTTCACCTGATGGCGAGTTTCGTTTTGTAATGTAATCGTCAATCGTATGATTAAAAAACATAATTTGCCCCTTGAATCGCTTTTGGGCAAAAAGACCTTCCAAAACGCCATGTTTGCGCGGACGGCAATATTCATCAAAAGTTCCGGGCTTAACGTCTGCTATGCACATCCCCCCCGACTTAACAAATTCAATTATAGCTTTAGCTGATTTTTCGCTAATTGCATACGCTTTAGGCAATATTAATATCTTGACTTTTCTGCGTTCAAGAACGCCGTTTTCTATTCTAAATGGCGTAACATATCTATAACCGACTCCCAGATTTCGCAAAAGCGAAATAAAAGCTTTATGTGCAGATGCATAACTGCCAAAAGAAGGATTATCTCCACACTGCGAAGCTGCCGCTGAAACGTGTGAATAAAATATCGCTACTCCGTCATCCGCTCTCTCTGATGCAACAAGCCAATCGCCCAAACCTGCATTCATGATGCTCAACGCATCTATCAAACTTTTCGCCTGAGGCCAAAATTCTAAATTCGATTTGATTAAACCGTTATATTTTCCTATCCCGTCGAAGCGCCACCACCATAGGCTATCAGCGCCCCTAAAAATCGTATCCCATGCGTAAGAAATGAGATGTTCTGCGTCTTTGTGATAACCCATCCATTTAGAACAAATAAAATCGCTTTCGGTCAATCCGCGAATTATATCAAAAGCTACATCGTTATACGTTACCCAAAAATCATTTACCGATATCAAACCCTCGATATCGGGATTTTTGCCAAGTTCGCCAGCTCCTTCAAATCCGATTTTTGCTCTCGAATCCAAAGAACGAACAATTCTTTTGAACCTCGAAAAAACATTCGTAAACACATGACTCATGAAATAATGCCTATCGTACCAACGCGCATAAAGTTTCCTACGTTTCGCTGTTTCCTCCTTCAAATCACCCGACCTTAGCACATCAACCTCATTAAAGCTCGCATAATTGCTTCGCCAAATATCGTTAAGCCTTTTTATCGTTCCATATCGCTTTTTAAGATATCCTCGATAAGCTTTAAGCCAATGCAAGCTCCCATCTACCGACGACGTTTCAGGCTCATCTCCGAGCGACCAAACCATAACGCCATAAGCACGAGCCTGACGCCAAACATGATTATGTATTTTCGAACGCAAAACATTATCGATAGCGCAATCATCTGCCCAGCTAAACGGAACATATCGCCCGTTCCGCTCTTTAGGAGGAACAACTTTCATCACATATGCAACTTGGCTAATATTATTAGGTGCTAACGGTTTGGGCACCCACGAAACAGCTCCTTTCAACCCGGCATATTCAGCCAATCTACGAAACGCATAATAACTGAGTACATCATCGCGTTCGCCCCAAACGACAAACTTAAATCCTTCTTGATTACGGCGAGTAACTGCTAAGGAAATATCTTTTTCATCGAGAATTTTTTCATCTTTCATCAAACTTATTCGCACTCGCATATCTGCTGTCGGACATAAAACATCTTCCGTTCTTATCGTATCGCTTAACTCGACTTGATTTCCGTTTTTGATTGTCTTTACAAAATCACATACGGAATATATCCTTCGCAACATCGTACGAGCGTTAGCTGACACAAGCGACACACATACCTTCGCATCATTAATATTAGGAACTGTAATTCTCACTCTAATCGGTTCGCCTATTTCAACAAAATCCCCTTCACACGTCGCTGAAATGATTTTAGGATTTTTATTCGACTCTATTACTCGACACCCAAACGCTTCGACAACACCGTTATCGACACGTTTAACAATAATTTCCTCATAATATCGCCCATTCGGAAAAATCGGACACTCAACATTTATCTCCGAAAAATCATTTGCATTTATTTTTGTTTGAACGTTCCGATGCGATACTAATTCTCCGCGAATATTTTTATAAGCTACATCAACCGCAACATTTCGAGGCTTTTCACCTTTATTAAACACTTTCAGCACATTTAACTGCTTTCCCGCCACCAATGATATATCCGACGATAATTTCCCTGCCGACCATAAAATAACCCTGCCAACCCATGCTGACCAATATTCATATAGAGCAGCGTTTTCTCTGCTATATTCCAAAAACGGCGCCAAAGCAATAGGCTTAACCGGATAATGAATATAAACGCCTTTCGAATTGCCAATCTTATAAACTTCTATTATTTGACATATCGCACGTTGTTCATCACGCAAACGGAAAAATGGCGATTTCCAAACACCTGTCAATTGAATCAGCTTTTGCGGAACAGGAAACTTATTTTTAACTGGAAAAATCGCTTTAGGGCAAAACCCTATACATATCAACCCCGCGCCATTTTTAACTTGTCTCAATATATAATATCGAATTTCAGGCTTTAAGCTATCAAAGCTCACGTTACCCAAAACAATAGAATCATATTTCTTCCGAATAAGCAATCGTCTTAATCGTTCTGCTGCCTGTTTGCCGGGAACAACAAACCCACTTGTAGGGCTACACATC
>CAZKNI010000063.1:0-3625 GCA_964554055.1 uncultured Phycisphaerae bacterium
TAAAGCTAGGCAGGCGGCGTTTCAAGCTTCTTTGATTCCGATTACAAATTCACTTTTTGCTGTTGGCCTTGTTTCTCTTCCCGGGTTAATGACAGGGCAGATTCTTTCGGGGGTTTCGCCGTTGATAGCTGCTCGTTATCAGATTGTTGTTATGCTGATGATTTTCGGAGCTTCGGGGCTTGCATCAGCGTTGTTTTTGACTTTTACAAAATCCGACATTTTGAAAATGACAGATAAAGAGGGAAAGAACTTATAAGCTATTTGCTTTCTTGTTAATAGCTGATAAATCTGATGCGGATAATAATGCTTGATTTTTATTTCGTAAATCGTATAATTGAATACTGAATTATTATTAATGAATAATTATTCATTAATAGGGCTTTTAATATGGATGCCAAACAAAATATAGATAATGATTTTTTGAAAGCAATTGCTCGATTGTGCTATGTTGATTGCATTCCTCAGCGAATTGTTGCGGAAATGTTTAATATTTCACAAGCTAAAGTTTCGAGGTTGTTAAATCTTGCACGAGAACGCGGAATCGTTCGTATTGAAGTTTCCGATTATAATCCGCGTTGCGTGGACGTTGAAAACGAGCTTAAGAAACGATTTGGGCTACAAGATGTAATCGTTTTGAAAACGGTTGATTTTGCAAATACCGAAAAAATGATTAGACAAGTTGGCTATTTCGGCAGCGAGCAAATAGCAAGATATTTGTTGCCTAATATGACAGTTGGCATCTCGGGCGGCCGTACTTTGATGTATGTTGTCGATGAATTGCAGAAGAAAAAAACTCTCGAGAGATTAACTGTTGTTCAGTTGATGGGCAATGTGGGCGCTAAACCGTATAAATTCGATTCTTCGGAATTAGGACGGAAATTGTCAGCAAATAATAGCGTTTTTCTTGCATTGAATACACCGATTTTTGTTCGGGACAAGATGCTAAAAAAGAAGCTTCTTGCCCATAAACAGTTAAAAAGTGTAATGAAATTATATTCGCAGATAGATGTAGCTCTTGTCGGTATTGGAACTCTCGAGAGTTCAATATTTACAACATCCGGTGTAATAACGAAACAAGAGTTTGCGGAGTTACGTCAAAATGGCGCTGTAGGCGAAATTTGCGGACATTTTTTTGACAGAGAAGGAAGAGAATGTAAGAGTATCCTTAAAGATTGTGTAATCAGTATAGAGCTTAAGGTCCTTCGCAAAATCCCGAAAATTTTTGCCGTTGTTTGTAGCGGAGAAAAAAGAGATGCTATTTTAGGAGCTATTAGAGGAAGATTTATTAACTCTCTTTTGATTGATGATATGGAAGCGAGAAAGTTATTGGAGTGTAAATTGTAGATGGAAAATAAGAGGAGTCATATATAATATGCGAATAATTCTTCCCATAAAACAAGTGCCGGAAACAAAATCTGTTAAGATGGATGAAAAAACGGGCACGATTATTCGTGAAGGAGTAAGCTCAATCATTAATCCGTTAGATCTTTATGCAATTGAGCTGGCATTACAGCTGAAAGAAAAATATTCCGGAGAAATAATCGTTTTGACAATGGGGCCTACGAGGGCGGAACAAACATTGCGCGAAGCACTGTCGATGGGATGTGATTCCGGCATTTTGATAAGCGATAAAATGTTCGGTGGCTCCGACACTTGGGCAACAAGCTATATTTTGTCGGAGTCAATACGGAAAATCGGTGATTTCGACCTTATCATATGCGGAGAGCGCGCAACTGATGGCGATACCGGACAAGTAGGGCCCGGAATAGCTGCATTTTTAGGGTTACCGGTGCTCTCGTATGTTAATCGTTTTATTGAATATACGGGCGAAACATGTAAGGTATGTCGGCTAATTGAAAGCGGAACGGAAAAACTCGAAGCTTTTTTGCCTGCACTTTTAACCGTTGTAAAAGAAGTAAGCGAGCCGAGATTGCCGACGCTCTCCGGCAAGAAACGCGCGAAGTCATTGGAAATTCCCGTTTGGAACAATGAATATCTGAAGTTAGATGCATCAAAAGTAGGATTAAAAGGTTCGCCGACACGAGTAACGAAAATTTTTAGGCCTAAAGTTGTAAGAGCTTGCAAAAAATATATAACGGCTGATGAAGCTTCTCTTAAAAAGGCAATTGATGCGTTGCTTGAAGTGATAGCTGAAGTTTGATGAATTTTGTGAGACATGATAAAAGAAGAGCGAAAAAATATGAAAACGGAAAATCACAGAAAAATCTGGATATTAGCGGAGCAGAATGAAGGAAAAATTTGTGATATAAGCTATGAGTTGTTATTTCGAGCTTGTGAATTATCTCAAAATCATAAAGCTGAAATTTCCGCTTTGATTTTGTGTGATAAGGTAGAAGACGACGAACTAAAACAGTTAATTAGTCGCGGCGCCGATAAAGTGATTTGCGTACAAGCTCCCGAACTCGGAACGTTTTTGCCTGAGCCTTACGCTATGTGCATGCGAGATGTTGTTGAACGATTTGCTCCGGATATAATTTTAGCGGGAGCAACGTCAGTTGGCAGAACTCTTATGCCTTATATTGCAGCTATGATTCATACCGGTTTGACAGCAGATTGTACTCAGCTTGATATAGAGCAAGATACGGGAAATCTTTTGCAAACTCGGCCGGCTATAGGGGGGAATATAATGGCGACGATAAAGACTCCTTCGCATCGTCCGCAGATGGCAACGATAAGGCCTAAGTCCACTCCTCAGGCAAAACAAATGCAGGGAAGAGCCGGAACGATAATAAGGATATCTCCCAAACAGGAATTGCTGTCGAGCAGAATAGTGCGAATAGGATTTGAGAAAAATGAGGAAGAATTATCGCTATCTGATGCGGAAAAAGTCGTTGTAGTCGGACGGGGAATCAAGAAAGCGGAAAATATTGCTATTGTTCGTGAATTTGCCGAAATGATAGGGGCAGCTTTAGGAGCGACCAGAGATGTTGTCGATAGAGGTTGGCTTAGCTATCCTCATCAGATAGGATTAAGCGGAAAAACTATAACGCCTAAGCTTTATATAGGTTTGGGTGTTTCCGGAGCTATTCAGCATCTTGCCGGGATGCAAACATCTGAAACTATAATAGCTGTCAATAAAGATGCCGACGCTCAGATATTCAAGGTCGCGGATTTTGGCATTGTAGGGGATATTTTTGAAGTGCTTCCGACATTGCTTGAACAGTTAAGACAAAAAGGATTTTAATCATGATTGATTTCAACGAAAATACAATAAAATATAATCCCGTTACATCGGATTTGATATCAAAGCTTGCGGAAATCGTTGGCGAAAAGAATGTAATTTTCAACGATGTCGAGAAATTGGAGCCTTTTTCACACGACGAAGTGCCGGGTGCGAAATACAGACACATGCCTGACGTTGTTGTGTTCCCGAGTTGTGCTGATGAAATTTCTAAAATAATGAAAATAGCTAACGAACATCTCGTTCCCGTAACGCCTCGTGGCGCGGGCTCGGGTCTTTCGGGAGGAGCTGTTCCTGTTTACGGGGGCATTGTGCTCGCGACGGACAAGATGAATAGGATTATCGAGCTGGATAAAGAAAATTTAACGATAACCGTTGAGCCCGGTGTCGTTACAAACGAAATCAACGAATATCTGAAAGATT
>CAZKNI010000064.1:0-2999 GCA_964554055.1 uncultured Phycisphaerae bacterium
ACAGATTGTACATAATTCAAATTTTCCTTAGTGGACTTAGGGGTAAAAAAGCACAATCTGTCGTAAACCCAATTTACTAATTGTCCACAAACGATTAACGCCCTGCCTTAATAAATTTCTTTGTGATAAAACGGAAAAACCGGGCTGTTCCGGATTTTTAGACCGGAGTTTCCCTTTTCCATCACAACACCTGCAAGGTTAGTTCCTGCCCACAGGCCTGTCAAAACCTTACAGGAGTTTGCTTTCACTCTTTCGCTCTATCGCCCCCTCGCCCTATCGCCCCCTCGCCCTATCGCCCCATCGCCCTATCGCCCCATCGCCCCTTCCCTCGTCCGCCGAAGTTTTAGCATAGGTGGAGTTTTCCCTTTTCTTCACAACACCTGCAAGGTTTGTTCCGGCGCACAGGCTTGCCAAAACCTTACAGGAGTTTGCTTTCGCTCTTTCACTCTCTCGCCCCCTCGCCCTATCGCTCTTTTGCCCCCATCGCCCTATCGCCCTATCACCCAATTCCTCTATCGCCCCATCGCCCCTTCCTTCGTCCGCCGAAGCTTTAGCGTAGGTGGAATCGTCACTCCCCATACCACCCCGCATACATATTATAACTGTTTGCTATCCTGTTTATTTCACCTTCAACCAATTCAATATCAACCGATTTTATTTTTTTAGCAGGAACTCCGGCATATACACTGCCCGACTCCACAACTGTTCCTTTCGACACAACGGCACCCGCAGCAATTATCGAATTACTTTCAATTACAACATTATCCATAATTATTGCACCCATCCCTATCAGGACATTGTCTTTTATCGTACATCCGTGTACAACTGCATTATGAGCTATCGAAACATTATTACCTATTTCAACAGGTGCTTTTTTGTAGGTGCAATGAACGGTTGCATTATCCTGAATGTTCACATTATTCCCGATTCTGATATAGTGCACATCACCTCTGACAACTGCGCTGAACCATACACTGCAATTGTCGCCCATTACCACATCACCTGTAATTGTAGCATTATCGGCAAGAAAACAACCTTTGCCAAACTTCGGAAGAACTCCTTTTACCGGTTTTATAAGTGCCATTTTTGTACTTTGTTTTTTGCAAAAATAGTATTTATTTCCTCGAATTCATCTTTATAGTTGCCTTTTCGGGATAGTCAATTGAGTAATGCAGGCCCCGGCTCTCTTTCCGCACCTGCGCCATTTTAATTATCAGGTACGACACATTTATAAGATTTCTCAATTCGCAAATCTTTGTATTTATGATAGATTTGTTGTACAGCTCCTCCGTTTCGCGGTAAATTATTTCAAGGCGGTCAAGGGCGCGCTGAAGACGGATATCAGAACGTACTATTCCAACATAGCTCGACATTAATGATTGCAGCTCTTTTGTCGTCTGAGTGATAAGGATCATCTCCTCATTGTAAATCAACCCTTCGGCATTCCAGTCGGGCACTTCATCTTTAAAAGAGATGTTCTCCGTTTTTTTAACCGAATCGGTTGCAGCCCTGTGCGAAAATACCGCCGCCTCAAGCAAAGAGTTTGAAGCGAGCCTGTTGGCACCATGCAAACCTGTTGAAGCACACTCTCCGGTAGCATAAAGATTTTGAACAGAGCTTCTCGCGTATTCGTCAACCTTTATTCCTCCGCACTGGTAGTGAGCAGCAGGAACAACCGGTATCATCTCTTTCGTGATGTCAATACCGATACTGAGACATTTGGCATATATCGTCGGAAAGTGGTTTATCAAATCGTTTTTATTGATATGCCGGCAGTCGAGGCAGACATGATCATCACCGCTCAGTTTCATTTCGGTATCTATTGCCCTTGCGACAATATCACGCGGGGCAAGCGATTTCCGTTCGTCATATTTTTGCATAAATTCCTCGCCGTTTCTATTCTTCAGAACAGCACCGAAACCTCTCAAAGCCTCTGTTATCAGAAACGAAGGGCGTTCGGTAGGATTATACAGCGACGTAGGGTGAAACTGTACAAACTCCATATTTTCAATGGTCGCTTTTGCCCTGTATGCCATAGCGACCCCGTCACCGGTGGCGATTTTCGGATTTGTGGTCGTGAAATAAACATTTCCCGAACCTCCGGTTGCGAGAAGCGTCACCTTCGACAAAATTGTAATTATATCACCCGTATCGGGACACAAAACATAAGCTCCGTAACACTGAATATCAGGCATACCCCTCGAAACACCGACTCCAAGATGGTGCTGTGTTATCAGGTCTATGGCAAAATGATTTTCAAGTATTTCGATATTCGGATGTTTGTGAACCTGCTCCAACAAAGCCCGCTCTACCTCAAGTCCGGTAGCGTCTTTGTGGTGCAGCACCCTGTTTTCGGAATGACCTCCCTCTTTTCCGAGGTCGAACTTCCCCGATTTTGTTTTATCGAATTGTGTCCCCCACTCTATAAGCTCTTTAATTCGTTCGGTTGACTCGGTAATGGTTATTCTTACGATATTTTCATCGCAAAGATCGTCACCGGCTATCAGTGTATCGCTTATATGCTTTTCGTAAGTGTCGGGCGAATACATAACGGCAGCAATACCGCCCTGGGCATATTTGGTGGCCGTTTCTTCGGCTTTGTCTTTCGTTACAATTATCACACTGCCATGCGAAGCAACTTTTAATGCATAACTTAGCCCCGCAATTCCGGAACCTATGACGAGAAAATCTACTTTCTTGCGCATTACTTAATTTTTGACAAAAATATGAAAATATAGATATTATGAAATGTTTCGTGATAAAATAGCTAAGTCTGCTTAAAAAAGGGAAAGATACCGCAAAAACACCAAAGATCAAAATCACACAAAAATACTGTCAGTCAAATTGACAGGTGTACAACAGATTGTACATAATTCAAATTTTCCTTAGTGGACTTAGGGGTAAAAAAGCACAATCTGTCGTAAACCCAATTTACTAATTGTCCACAAACGATTAACGCCCTGCCTTAATAAATTTCTTTGTGATAAAACGGAAAAACC
>CAZKNI010000065.1:0-3311 GCA_964554055.1 uncultured Phycisphaerae bacterium
CCAATCTCAGCGGTCGCACGTCCGAACGAGGGGGGCATCGGGCGTCGGCCGCTGGCTAATAATCGCTTCGAGAAAATGAAGAGAACGAAAGCGATATTGCGCCCAGACGGAACAGGTGTTATTTTCACATCGAGAACGTAAATAATAATATTCCTAAAACGAACAAAGAGCAAATACGGAAAACTTGCCCGGCTCGGTCAAATTGGCACTGCGGGTGACATAACGGCGTCATTAAGGGAAATTGAGTGACAACGTTATGTCAGCTAATGTTAGCTTCAGAATAAAAAGGAAATTCTATCTTGGTATTTCGTAATCGGCACATTAGAATAAAATCGTAAAACATTTAATTCGGAACAAAATTTTCTTGATATATAATGATAAATAAACCGATTTTTTAAAAATATGAACGGACTAAAATAAGATTATATATCGTAGCAAATGCTTGTGGGATAAGAGTGTAATATGGATTATTTTGTAATAGAAGGCGGAAACCCTCTACACGGAAAAGTTAAAATAAGCGGGTCAAAAAATGCAGCGTTGCCAATAATGGCAGCAGCTATTATGTGCGACGGACAAGTCATTTTGAGGAACGTTCCGAATCTAAGCGATATTAGGCATATGCAGACAATCTTGCAGAAGCTTGGCTTGAGCGTCGAGCGCATCGAGCCTGATGTTCTCAAGCTCGAAGTTGTTGAACAGAGTAATTGTCATGCGGAATATGACCTTGTTCGTAAAATGCGAGCAAGTGTGTGTGTAATGGGGCCGCTACTAGCGAGGCGAGGATTAGCTCGTGTAGCAATGCCCGGAGGATGCGCTATCGGAATTCGTCCTATCGACTTACATCTTAAAGGAATAGAGGCGCTGGGGGCACAAGTCGAGCTTATCGAGGGCGGGGACATTATCTGTAAAGGAAAGCTTAAGGGAGCAGAAATATTTCTTGGCGGGCATTTCGGGTCTTCGGTAACAGCGACAGCTAATGTCATGATGGCATCTGTTTTCGCTGAAGGCAGAACGGTGATAGAAGCAGCAGCTTGCGAGCCTGAAATAGAGGACCTTGCGAACTTTTTAGTGGCAATGGGGGCAAAAATCTCGGGACAAGGCAGCCCTCGTATTATTATTGAAGGAGTAAATCGGCTAATCGGAGGAGAATATAGCATTATTCCGGATAGAATAGAAGCGGGAACATTTATGATAGCTTCGGCAATAAGTAAAGGTGAGCTAACGATAGAGAATTGTAAACTCGAGCATCTGATGGCTGTTACCAAACATCTGGACGATATAGGTGTCGTTGTTGAAAAATATAAAGAAGGAGCTGTTGTTCGCTCTTCGGGATATCTTAAGCCAACAGACATAACAACTCAGCCTTATCCGGGTTTTCCGACGGATTTGCAAGCTCAATTTATGGCGATGTTATCGTTGGCTGACGGAAATAGCATTATTACGGAAAAAGTTTTTCCCGATAGATTTTTGCATGTTGCGGAATTAAATAGGATGGGTGCTCGATTGCGCAAAGAGGGTCCTACGGTTGTTGTCGAGGGTGTAAAACAGCTTATCGGTGCGCCCGTGATGGCATCGGATTTACGGGCAAGTGCAGCTCTGGTCTTAGCAGGATTAATTGCAAAAGGAACAACGGAGATTAACAGGGTGTATCATATTGACAGAGGATATGAACGAATAGAGGAAAAACTCAAACCTTTAGGTGCTAAAATCGAACGAAAGAGCAGGTGAGCGAATAAGAAAAAATTAGGTAAACGCCAGAATGGAGAATGAGCCCGATTACATTTTAGAAATAGGTTCCTTCGGAGCTAGAACATCCGAATCGGGACAATCAGTTCACGCTGACAGCGGAGCATCGAAAGGCAGAAAATATATTTGTGTTCAATTCGAATGTTGTAATGTATATAACAGGATATATAAAAATCGTACGGGTGATGCGTATGAAGGTTATTGTCCGCGATGCGGGAAAAAAGTAAAAGTCAGGATAGGACCTGACGGGATAAATGCGCGATTTTTCAGGGCAAAATAAGTTGCCCAAATATACAGATTTTACATGATATTAAAAAGTAAGCAGGAGTATCGATGGCAAAAGATTGGGATAGCGTTGTAAAGCGAATAGGCAGATGTAGCAAATGTGAAAGGGAATTTGCGGAACATCAGGAATATTATGCATGCTTGCGAGAGGGTGAGCAGGATTTCGAAAGAGATGATTATTGTCTCGATTGTTGGGATGATAAATTACGCGAAGAAAGCTTTAGCTTTTGGAAAGCTAAGATTCCAAGCAAAGAAGAGAAGAAAAAGCTTTTAGTTGACAATGAAATATTAATTGACTTTTTCAAAAAGTTAATCGAGAGCGGGGACGAATCGAAGCAAGGATTTACCTTTGTGCTTTCTCTTATTTTGATGCGTAAGCGAATATTAAAGTATGTTGAGACACAATACGGTAATGACGGAAGGGAAATATGGATAATGAAATTGGCGAAAGAGGAGAAGGAATATAATGTAATAAATCCGCATCTGGACGATGAGCAAATTGAACGAGTACGAGAAGAATTAAGCAGTATATTAGCGGGTGATTAATGCAAAAATATCTCAGGTTAATTTTTTATTTTACAATTTTAGTATATTTCCCTTGCTTTGTGGGATGTAACGGTCAAAAGCATAGAGAACCGGCAAAGAGATATACGGTAACAGAGTTAATTCGAATAATCGAGGCAAATAAATCAAAAATTCACAATATCCGTTGTAAGGGCGGCGGGATATCTATCAAGCTTCCGCCCGAAGAAAAGAGCAGACATATCGACCTTGGCGGACTTGTCGTATTATTTCAACCTAAACGAAATTTTTATTTGTCAGCGAGTATTTTGGGGCAGCCTAAACTTTATATCGGCTCTAATATGGAAAGATATTGGATAGGCGTACTTGAAGGTAACAGTGTGCTTCGCTGGGGATATTGGAAAAACGCTGACAGAAAATGCAATCCTGCAAGGACGGGGCCTCAAAAGCTTTTGGAAGCACTCGGACTGGTTGAGCTTAAAGATTTGAGATATCTTGGCCCGTTTCTTCAAGTAAGAAGCGATGCCAATGTGTTAATGTATGGCCAATTAGCAGAGAATGCAGGCGAATGGTATTTTGCCAAAGAAATACATATAAGCAAATATAGTCCGATTGTGATAAAAAAGATAATTTATTTTACGGAGTCGGGAGAAAAAGAGCTTGTTATCAACTTGTCAGATTATCATAAGCTTACTTGCGGCGGCTATATTCCCTGCAGAATCGAATTATATTGGCCTACTCGCGATAGCTTTATGAAA
>CAZKNI010000066.1:0-4099 GCA_964554055.1 uncultured Phycisphaerae bacterium
AACAATAGCAGGTCCGATAGAAATATAGCATTACATTGTTGTTATGTTCTTTCAAATAAGCCTTCTCGTGATTCACAAGGATTTCCGCCTTGTACCGAACCGGGCGATGCAATTCAGCTAACAGATGGGAAATTATCAAAAAATATCTGGTTCGATAAGCTCGCAGTTATGCCTCGAAGTCCGGTGGATGTTACAATTGATTTGGGAAAATCATATCCCATAAGCAAAGTTCGGGTTCATGCGATGACGTGTAGAGAAGGGTATCCGGTCAATCGTTATCCGAGAGAGATTTATGTCTTCGTTTCGGACAATCCGAAAGGACCCTATCGGCTGGTTGGAGGGGGACAGGTGCGCAAATATGATGATAAGCGTTCTTCGCTCTGTGGGACGGTCTATCATTGGTTTGATGTTGAGGTCAAACCGTCAATAGGGCGATATGTTACAGTTCGAATTGAGACAGACGCAGGAAATGCACCTATCGATGAAATCGAGGTCATCAAAGGGAGATTTGATGTTTCCAAAATTGATATGTCAAAATATCCTTTGCGTTATACGACAAATATCAGGCCTTTTACGTGGCTCAAGCGGTTTGAAGTTTCGCGTCAGATGGTGATTCCCTTTTTCATCTTTCGGAAAAGTCAACGCCCTGCGGGAACGGATGTGATTGATATCGATGTGCCTGCGGACGTCGAAGTGCTGCCGGCGAAAAAACATTCATTCATCAAGACGATGGGGTCGATGCGGCGATATCGCGTTGCAGTGGGCAAACGTCGTTATCCGGTGATTTATCTTCGCGCTTCGGCGGATACGCCAATCGGCTGGACTGGAACGATGCGACTGGCCAGTACGGACGGTAAAATCGTACAGGATGTTTCGCTTCGTAATATTGACATTCCCAAAGCTCCCGGTATGAAGAAATTGTTCGCTACCGTTGACTGGACAGAGCGGGATGTGTTATGGGACTGGCCGATGCTTATTCCTTCGTATAAACAGGTCGGTATCAATGTCCTCGCTGTGCTTGGACATCAACTGGGAGGAAATCCGAACAATCCGCAAAAACGCTGGTTGTTACTGTTGAAGGAAGCGCATGAAGCGGGTTTTTATATAGCAGCTAATCTTTCTCCCGCTTGTTCATTTGGGCAATATAGGGGATTTGACGGTATCAAAACAGCAAAGACACCCGAAGGTAAAGATTCGCCTCATGGCTGTCCTCTTGATTATGCAAGAGCAGTTGAACGACTTAAAGAAGAGATAATCTGGTGGCCTGATGTACATAAATATAAGGCTCATAATCTCGTCAAAAATATCTATTATGCCCGCTCTATTATACGTTATGGAATTAGGTGGGTTTGGTATGATTCCGAGCCCGGGTTTTATCCGAATATGTGTTATTGCAGCGATTGTAAAGAATATTTTAAGCAGTTTTTACAGAAACATTATCCGAATTTGAAATATGTTGATCCGTCAAAAATCATATTGGATAATTACAAACTTTCTAAAGTGGGTGATGTTCTGTCTCGCTCTTCGGTATTAAAATACCGAAAACAGTTCAGGGCTTGGCTTGATTGTAAAGCGGAGATTGGAAATAAGATATTTCAGGTTTGGAATGATGTTTTGCGAGATGAAATGGCACATATAAATAGGCGATTTGTTGATGAGCCATTTCCGTTACCTTTTCCGTTTCAAGATAGAAGTTTGGTTACGGGTGAATACGAAGTTGATGGAGAATTGAAAGTAGATGGAATTGGATGGAAGCGAAATACTTCGAGATATTATGATTTTGACGCTTTACTTGGTAGCGGAACTCTTCAACAAGCGATGCCGTCATTTTACGGTGATAGAGCGGCAAAAATAATTAGAGTTATTTCTGCAACGCGTCGAAGAATGTCGGAAAAGAAGTACAAAGGATTAATCTTCTGCTGGGTCAGTGCCGGAATGGGAAGCAGGTCCACGGAAGTCGAACCCCGTATTTATCAGGAAAATCTCCTGGCATGCTATTTTTCCGGTGCGCACGGAACCGTAGCGTTTATGTCGATGGGGACGGAGGGAAGAGATTATAAATCTTTGGCGGAAGCAATAAAATTGATTAGCCCGTATGAAAAACTTATCGCTGAGGGAACACCGATTGGGAAGGATGAAATAAAGATTCGAAAGGGCGATATTCAGGTTGGCGGAATGAAAAGTAAGGACGGAAATATTTATGTGATTGCGATAGCTCCTAAAGTTCCTTACGAAAAATCATCAGCTGTAATCAGATTGCCCGATAATTTAAAAGATGCGGGGATAAAAGTAATTTACGGATTGTCTCCGACGATGAGAAAAAAAGGCTTCGTTGGATTGCAATTTACCCCTGACAGTTCACTTGTGATTATTGAAGTTACAACAAAAAAGGAAAATTAAGATGGCAGAGTATCTTGGCAAGCTGGGGAAATATATCAAGAAGTCTGAAGTTCAAAGAGTCAAACATAGATTTTTTGTTCGTGATGTTGACGAGCGTTTTAGTTGGGTTGTTGACGGTGAAAAATATGTCGCATTGCTTGATAGAAAGGAATATCAATTAGATGTTTGGCGGGGTGTAGCGGAAGATTTTCCTGCGCCCGAAATAGCGAAAAATTATCATGCACCGTATATGATGGGGGCGAGGCTGACTCTGGTTTGGTGGCTTAATTCTCAGCATATTTGCAGCGAAAGTCAGAAAATAAGCTATTCGACCGGTTCGGACGGTTCGCTTATAATTCGTGTAGATGAGGAATTTTCCGAAGGGACAGGCTGGCATGAAGCCAAAATATTTTGGTCGGACGAACTGGGCAGATATATCGTAGATATTACCGGTAAGCTTAAAGGCAGCTGGGAGTTTGGCAGGCAGGATGTGGAGTTTGTGAATTTTTATCCGTTCGGAATATACGATGATAGGCCTGAATATAAAAGGTATCAGCGGTCGTACTTTAGCGGTAAGGATTGCGGGCAGGTAAGCTTTGCACATAACCCGCTGGTGCCGTATCTTACCTGTTGGCGGAAGAGTCTTGTTACAAAATTGGCAGAGCCTTATGGAGAATTAATGTCGCTTGGCGGGGGTGATTATTTCGGGTTTGGGATAGAAGAAGGATTCAATCCGTTTGTTGTCGTCGCGGGGGATTCGATGGGATTTGAACGAGCAACCTGTAATAATCTGCAAGACGAGCATTTTTTAATAGCGGAAGATGAGCTTGCGGGCAGAAATGATTTTTATTGTCGTTTGATATTTACGTATTTGAATCGTTCGGAGATGAGCAAGCTGGCTGAAGATTCTCGCGAGCTTAGATTTGATGAAGGATATCCTGAATTTCCTGCGTTTCCTCCCGATAAGGACGGAATAATGCGAGCTGTCAATCCTCATGAAACAAATATGCGTTCGATGTGGTTCTGCGGTGAACCTTTAGGAAAAGCAATTGAGTTTATTCCCGATAGCGGACCGAATAAGAGAGGCGAATTGATTCTAACAGGACCGGGTGAAAATTACAGTACGATAATCTATCCCTGTGGGACGTCGTTTCATTTATATCCGAACAAAAAGCATATTGTTAGATTGAAGGTAAAAATAGAAGGTGATAATACTTTTGCACAAGCGTGGGTCTGTCAATATTTATTCACTGTCAAGGATGACTCACCAAAAATAAAATCCGACAGAATCGCAGGAAAAACGATAGGGTCTGTATGGCGTCCTATTGAACTTGTGTTTTATCCTGAGAAGGGTTGTGATTTTTGGAATTTGTATTTAGAAGTAACGGGAACAGGAAAAGTGCATTTCAGTGATTTTGAATATACAGTAGAATAAGGAACATCAACGATGAAGTCTTTTCAAACGATAATGCTCACCGGTGAGATGAAATTTCCGCATTGTCCCGACGATAGCTGGGAAAGTGCGTTCAAAAAATATTGCACTGAATTGGCGGAAATGGAGTTTACGCATGTGCAGGTAAATTTTCTTGCAGATCCTTATCATCAGATATTGTTAGAGCAGCCCAGCAATCATTACGCATGGTTCGCCAATTACGGGCCCGGGCTAGATCAATTCGTATCAAGCGAACTAAATAAGGGAATATATCTCGAAGCACATCTT
>CAZKNI010000067.1:0-4968 GCA_964554055.1 uncultured Phycisphaerae bacterium
GCCATTGTTTGCTATACGGATGTGCAACAAGAGCTGTCCCCATTGTAAGCGTTGTCGAAATAGGCGTAAGCTTTTTATGAATCAGAGCCTGATTAGCGGAATGAAGAAAAATCAATCTGCCATCACGTATTTCTCCCGAAAAATCGATATTCCACAATCCAGCTCTGATTACATACAACTCAGGCTCTAAAACAACGACAATCGTTTCACTCGTCGCACGATTAAATAACTCGCGAATATGATAGCCCAATCCAAAACCGGAAACGACAAACACAAAATTATTATCCAAATCAAGGCTATCTACAAATCGCTTAGCTTCCGTTTGAGGGTCATATTTGCTATGTAAATAAATCTCTCTGCCGTCGGATAACTTAGCTTTTGCTGTCATTGCTCCGTTTCGAGCCTGTTCCAAACTAAAATAATCAGCTTCCGGCAAATCGTCGATACTTTGAGCAAACTGCATATCGACACTGTATAACGCCCGCATATTAGCAAGCCAATTTCCCGAATCGGTAAATTTTTGCTCCGATATGATTTCTTGTTTACTCATAGCACTTAAATTTCGCTATTGCCAATAGAATTAAAACTGATATTATATTCTTAACTGAATAAAACTCACAGAACAAGGCAAAAGTAGGAAATATTTGTGGAAAAGACTGCAAATAACAACAATATTCGACTGCAATATATCATTGTCCTTTTTGCTGCAGCTACATTATATTATATGTCCGTAGCTCCGGGCATCCTTTGGCAAGATAGCGGATTAGCTCAAATAAGAGTGTTGACACATGATTTCACCGGAAAATTAGGCTTAGCGTTAGCTCATCCGTTATATTACCTTATAGCTCACCTATTTCAGCTATTGCCATTTAAAGACAGTGCCTTTAAAACAAATCTCGTATCCGCTATCTTCGGAGCATTAACCGTTGCAAACACTTATTTAGTGTTAACTTTACTGTTAAAAAATCTTCCCTCTCGTCAAGTCGCTACAACAATCGGAACGCTTTCGCTAGCTTTAGCTCATACCTTTTGGCAGCATTGTGCATTAGCTGAAGTTTATAGCGTCAGCTCTTTTCTTATTACATGCGAATTACTCGCTCTAATAAAATTTACACATACGAATAACGTCTTCTGGTACCTGCTAACATGGCTGCTAAATGGAATAGAATGTTCAAATCATATGTTAGCTACGATTACTCTCGCAGCCATTATCATTTGGACAATAACCTTAATTCGCAGGAAAATCGTCCGATTACACTGGATTCCCTTGGCATTTTTTTTATGGATTATAGGTGCTATTCCATACGAATATCTGGGCGTACAAGCTTGGCTATCAGGCCAACCCATAAATGATGTAATACATTCAATGTTATTTGGCCGTTATCAAAAACAGGTATTAAATACACATCTTAATTTAAGATTATTGCTAAGTTCCGCCGCTATTATTGGCTTAAATTTCCCGACACCTAATATTGTACTCATACCTATTGGAATAACAAAAGCTCGAAACAGCATAAACAAAACAATCTACAATCTCTTATTACTCGCGACAGTTTTTCATTTGATTTTTGCATTCCGATATAGCGTACCCGACCAATACACATTTTTTATCTTGCCTGTATTATTTCTAAGCATCTGGATAGGATTAGGTGCCGCTTGGCTCATCAACAAAAGTTCGAAAGCAAAATTACCTTTAATTCTCTTTGCACTTATTCCGCCGGCATTTTATGCTGTTTTACCTACGATTATACATCGTTATATTCCTACAATAGGTTCAGCTCCGATTCCCTTCCGTGACGAGGCAAAATATTTCTTTCAGCCATGGAAAACCGGTTACGACGGACCGCAAAAATTAGCTGAAGAGCTTTTTAAAATAGCTCCCAAAAACGCTATTGTAATTGCAGATGGCACGTCCTCTCGCCCGCTAAGATATTATCAATTGGCATACAAAAAGCGGACAGACCTTAAAATCATATCTTCGCCCTTCGCTCACGAACCCATAAACATAAAAATCCAAAAAATGAAATCGTTAATCAAACACAATGCCGTTTTTATTATTAGGCCATATCGAAGATATTGTCCTGATTGGATATTAAACAATTTCAAGCTCAAAAAAATCGACTCTATCTACAAAATTACAGAATTTAACGACAAAAACACAAATTAAAATGCAAAACACAAGCTTGCAAAATTCAGCTCAACGCCAATCAGGTATAACAGCTATCTTTATAATTATAATATTATCTGCTATTTTTGTCAGGCTAATAGGATTTTTAAACATGAATGTTGTGTTTAGAGATTCCGTTGGCTTTTGTATCAATGCCGGCAAGCTCATGGGCAACCCTAAACAAGGAATAAAAGCATATACACAAGAACCCATTCACCCAGCTATAATCGGAACAATATTCAAGATATTATTCCCGGATAAGCCTATCACTCAAACATACGGATTAGCAAAATATTGGCAACAAATTCTATTCGGCGACGGTATCCTTTTCACATGCCTAATAATCATAGCTATATTTACTTTAACAAAAACATTTTGGAGCGTATCAACCGGATTATGGGCAGCTATGCTATTCGCATTTCATCGAGAAGCTGTTATTCTCTCGATAAACGGAATGTCGGAATTGCCTTATTTGACATTTTTCCTGTCAGCTTTATATTTTATTTACATTTCCGGTATAAGCTCCAAAAAATCTATGAATATAGGATACGGAATATGCAGCGGACTATTTATCATATTATCTATCCTAACACGAAAAGAAGGATTATCTCTTATACTTATAGCTATAATTTTTTTCTTGTTTTTCCTAAAAAACAAAAGGCTTTCACATAAAATATTATCTCTTATAAGTATCTTAATAAGCTGCTGTATAGGCGCCGGAATATTTTATGCAATAGGAGGACGATTTTATTGGCTTGATGCCTTCTTCAAGTATTGCGTACAATGGCAAAATCTTACGCAACAATTAAGGCATTCCGCAATAGGAAGCTATTCCTTGCTTGCTAGTGTTAGGCCAACATCTATTAGCCAATTGCTCTCGCTGCCCATATCGGGATTATTCCAAATCGGCGGATATATTCCATTCATATTGTTCCTCGCCTATTTGCCCCTAAGAAAAAGAATAAAATCGATTCCAAACGGAACAATCTTGATACTCTTAGCGTTATTTGTTCATTTGGCGCTTGCGATATTTTATGTATTTGCCACAGGGCTTTTCGTTAGACGATATTTATTTGTTTCTTCCGTACTTATGCTGCCATTTGCTGCCGCTACGATTCATTATTTAACGGAACAATTTTCGGATAAATACGAAAAAAATCGGATTATTGCTATAACAGCCATTACAATAACAGTAATTATGGCGCCACAGGGAATTTGGAGATATATAAAAAGCGATTATCACAAAGAACTGATAAATACAACTCAATGGCTAAATCAAAATAGCCCCGAAAATGCAATGCTGTTTGTCAGAGATATACGCTTAGGTTTTTATTCAAACCGAAATTGGATAACATTTCGCGATGACCCGAAATTTGTCAAAACTTTGCCTGAAAAGTATCTAACCAAAAACACTCCGTGCTATATTATTTGCCCTAATAAAGCGAAATTTGATAAATGGAATGAATTAATAACAATTGTATTACCCGAATACAAACTTATTATCCGAAAAGAAATTCCCTATAAGAAAAACAAGAAAAAAATGATTATTGCTGTCATATCGCACAATACATGAACATCAAAAAATCACGTCATTATATCCTTATCAATCAATCCGTTTTCACACCAAAATTTTCCGTTTCGACGACGATAAAAATATTCATTGTTAACACTGCTTCCGCTCCTTCCTTCTATCGGCTGATTTTCTCGTCGATGATAAAGATGAAATGCTCTTGCCTCTGTAATTAACTGCTTACCTTTTATACCCGCCAGCTGCAATCGCAATCCCAAATCCTGATCTTCTCGTCCCCAGCCAACATAATTTTCATCAAACCCGTTTACTTTTTCAAACGCTAGACGATAAAGAGAGAAATGTCCCGACGCTAAACGCAAGCGAGACAATCGTCTTTCACTCGGAATTAACTTTGCCCAAAACAATCTTTTATTAAATTGACGAGCTGAACGCAAAAGAGATTGCTTTTCTTCTTGGCTAGCGCTATCCCAAATCTCATTTAAATGCCTCGAATATATTGTATGTAGGGTTAACTCATCAGATAAATCCTCATTCAGTCGCAAAGCAAGGCCTGTAATCCATCTATCACTTCTCGCATATTTCAAATGAAGCTCTATCACATTCGGAAATAAAACCAAATCTCCGTCAAAGAAAAATAAATATTCTCCCCTCGCTATGCGTGCCCCGTTATTCCTATTAGCTGATGCACGAAAACCTTTATGTTCTTGTCTGACAAATTTCATCTCGATTTTCGCATTCTTTATAATTTTCTCAATCGCGCACACACATTCGTCGTCCGAGCCATCGTCCGCTATGATTATTTCATTAGGCAAAATTGTCTGCATCTCCAAAGAAGCAATGCACTTTTGCAGATGTTCCGGACGATTATAGCTTGTAACAATGACAGAAATAGATTCCATAAATTAACGTCCATCAACATTGTATCGCAAATATTATTTTTTTAATATTTTGGTGAAAACTTTTTTGATATGTTCGATTCTCTTTTTTATATTTTCTTGCGACGAAAGATTCTCTCCAAACAATGCAGACAGCGTTGCTTGATTGGAAAAATAGAAAAAGCACAATGCAAGGCAATCTATTAGCAAATGCCGTGAATCCAAATTCTTTATATCGGCACGTTTTAGAGCTTCTTCCAATTTCTCGATTATAGGAAATTTCGTTCTACCTACAGACAAACTTTTAATCGTCCTGCCACCTTGAAGATTTTCATGCATCAATAATTTGACAAAATATTTATCTTTCGCAAGAAATTCATAATAATTTTCTATTA
>CAZKNI010000068.1:0-2518 GCA_964554055.1 uncultured Phycisphaerae bacterium
GGATAAATTTTAAAGCATCACTGTTGTAGCTTCATATAAATATGCTTGTATTTCGACAATACATTTTCCGTTGTTTGGATTTAATGTTTTATCAAGGAGTTTTTGATGCGCGTTGAGTCGAATGAAGTAATATATAGCGACGGTAGGCATAATGCGTTTACGTCAATGGTTCGCTGGCGAGATAAATTTTATGTTGCATTTCGTAACGGAAGCAATCATCGTTCGAATGACGGAAAAATATTGTTGATGTGTTCGAAAGATTTGAGAAGCTGGTCTGAACCCCGAACAGTTATCAATTCGTCTTTTGATGATAGAGATCCAACGCTTTTTGTGTATAATGAGAGATTATTTGTTACAAGCATGACAATTGACCGTGAATGGCAAAATTCTAATAATCCTTTTCTCGGAGTGCTTCGGTCGCAACGCAGATTGTTTACGCTGATTACATCAACGGCTGACGGTGAAGAATTTACGGAACCGACTCAAGGGTTGCCCGATCATTTGGGTATTTGGTGGGTTGAGCAATCCGAAAATGTGTTATATGCTTCGGTACAAAAACGCTTGCCTGCGGAAGGCCGAGACGGGATATGCAGAGCGGAATTGTGGAAAAGCTTGAACGGAACGGATTGGGAATATGTTTCGGTTATCTCAGAGGAAAACGAAGCAACAGAAGTTGCTCTCTTGATATTACCCGACAAGCGAATGCTTGCATTTGTCAGGCATGATGCGGAAGAAAATCATTTTCCGGAGATAATGTTATCTCGGCTGCCTTATGTTGATTGGAAGACGATTATCAGATTCGATTTTTGGCATAACGGTCCTTGTCTCGGCAGGGTCGATGATACAATTGTTACAGCAAGCAGAGCATTTTTTGATGACAAAAAAACGCCTTTAACCGATGATGTATGTAAGCAGAGATTACGGGGCATTATTTTGGGAACAATAGATGTAAATAGTTGCGAATGGAATGCAGAGCTTGTTATTCCTCATCATCACGGCATAAGAGGTCGAGCTGAGCAGTGCGTTCACGAAGATGCAAATTTTAATTTTCCAGATATATCTTACGCTTCTATTGTCGATATAGACGGAGAAAAGTTTGCAATGTCGTATTACGAAGGATATAAAGGGTATCCGTCGGATATAAGATTTGCGATTGTATCACTTTAAGTTTGTTAATATTGAAATATGTTTAGAGTTTGAAAAGATGTTGAAAGAACGATTACAGTTGGCACCAAAAACAATATTGATGCTTGATGATTATTATCTCGAAAGTAAATGTTTTCTCTCGCGATTCTATCATCAGCCCGTAAAATTCGAAGATAATCCGATATTGTGTAGCGGTCAGGTACGAAGAGAAAAGATTCCGCTTTTATTTGGTTCGGTTCAATTTGATCCTTTTGTCCAAAAGTATCGTATGTGGTACATGTCCTGCAGAACTGTCAAAACCGATATGAATGTACATGATAATGCCTTTCTTGCACTTGCTGAAAGTACGGACGGAATACATTGGGAGAGGGTAAATATAGAAGGGAGGGGAGATAATTGTGTGTTCGGTTCGACTCGTTCGGAGATTTTTATAGAAGTCGGGAGCATATTAATTGATGAGAATGCTCCGCGAGAGAAGCGATATTTGATGATTTATTGTGCTAAGAATAGAAGAAATCCATTTGACAGATTTTATCGCTTGGCGTTCTCGGAGGACGGGATTCGATGGAAACGTTATCGGAAAGTTCCGATAGAGCGGCCCGGCTTTGTTGATAGGCATGCGCTATTGCAAAATCGAGTTACAGGGGAATATTTGTTGTTTTGCAGAGGGCAACGGCCTATTGCACGCAATATAGATACAGTTGATTCTTATGAACGCACGGTGTGTTTGCAAAAAAGTGTTGACCTTGAACACTGGAGTCAAGCAACTGAAGTGATGTGCGTTGACGCGAAGGAACGCGCGAAAGGCTTAAATGTCTATTCTTTGTGTCCGTTTTATCGCGAAGAGACATTAATGGGAATCTATCAACTTCATAATATGTGCAGGGATGTTGAAACAGTAACGACTCATTTGTGTTGGAGCTATAATAACGGGTTACGGTGGCGTAGAAGGAAAGAAGAATTCATCCCGCTTGGAGAAATCGGCCAATGGGACAGATTCAATAATGCTGTATCCGATGTTCCCTTGATTATAGACGATACGATGTATTTCTTTTATTCCGGCAGGACATATAGGCATGGCGGGTATGAACCTGAAAAAGGATTTGATAGCGGAGAGTATTTTGGTGGAATAGGATTTGCCACAATGAAGCTTGACAGATTCGCATCGCTCGCCTCGAGCTTTGACGGCGGAACAATGATTACGAAACAGTTTATTTGGCCTGAGGGAGCTGAGCTTTATCTCAATGCGGATTGCCGCTGGGGGAAAATAGACATTTTAATGAAAAGCAATAATTCGGATTCAAAACAATCGAGGCGTAAAATGACAATCAGCGGAGAGAATAATATCCTAATACCGGTTAAATTAAAGGAG
>CAZKNI010000069.1:0-3628 GCA_964554055.1 uncultured Phycisphaerae bacterium
TAGCGGGGGCGCAATACTCGATTTACACATTCATGATATTGATTATGCTTTGTATCTGTTGGGTAAACCTAAACGTGTATGGGCATGGGGAAGCAAGGGCCCGTCTGGCGGAATAGATGTTGTTCATGCGGGTTATGAATATTCCGGCGGAGTGCATGCGACGATAATCGGCGGATGGGCATATCATGCTCCGTTTCCGTTTAATATGGAATTTTGTATTCGCTGTGATAAAGGAACGTTTCTTTATGATATGTCTGGCGGTCAGGAGCTTACGATATATACGGATAAGGGCAAGGAAATTAAGCCGAAATTGCCCAAAGGGACAGGCTGGTCGCGTGAGCTGGATTATTTTATTAATTGTATAGAAAAGAAACGCAAGCCCGAAATTGTAACAGCTAAAAGTTCGCTCGAGAGTGTGAAATTTGTTGAGCTTGAACGTGAAAGTATTAAGACGGGTAAAGCTGTTAATGTGAAATAGAGATAATGTTATCAGATTTATCATTTGCAGATTCAAATAATATTGTATTGTCGAAATTGAACAAGTTAAAGCAAACGGGTCATTGTAATGGCTCGTTTGCTTTTGGTTTTGATACAACAAAATTTCTTTGTTCCGAATATATTGAGGAGTTGATTTCTTTTGCGGATATGTCGGATGAATACGGAAGCGATTTGCGTGAAATATTAATTTGGATAAAGGTTGCTATTTCCAAAAGTAGATATATATTCAAAGTAATTGATATGTTGCCGAATGAGAATTTTCCGAAAGGTTTGGATGTTTTGGATAGGATGCTAGATAAAGCAATAAGTGATAATACAATTAGCTTGCGTGGGGATTCTGCAAGGCAAATCATATCTATTGTTGATATGGAAAATATCGAGGGTTTGGAATTGATATTTAGGGGAATAAGCAAGCTCGAGTCGTTGTGTTGCGTTTTTAATATTGAAATATATCTTTGGCTTGAGCATCATTTGCAACGACTCAAAGTTTTGTTTCTCGTAATAAGACAGATGGCTGAAATTTATCTTGTTTGTCGTTTTTTAAGGGATGCTAAGTTGCAATATTCAATTGCTACTCTTCGTGCGAAATGTAGAGATTTGCGGGGTGCAATACGAGCTAATCGTATTATTCTCGAAGAATTTAATATTAGCAATTTAAGCGTTTTTTTAGAAGATGTAGAAAATCTAATTTCAAATTTGTGATGCAACTTTTGTGTATAGCATGAATATACTTAAATAGGTAATATGATAAAGTGAAAGGGGCATTACAAATAGAATAAGTTTTGTTGAAAATATTCGATATAGGAAATGTGATTGTGGAGATTGCAGATATTTTAATTTCGCAGGGATTGCTTACGGAAGCCCAATTGGCGGAAGCTCGGGCACAGCATGATGAGTCGGAGCGTTTTGACAGGACATTGCTTCGTCTGGGATTTGTGAGTGAGTCGGATTTGTTAAATGTTTTTTCCGAGCAATTCTCCATTCCTGTTGTTGACCTTTCATCAGAACAGATTGACTCGAATTTATTAAAGTCGATGCCTGCTCGGTTGATTCATAAGCGCAGAATTTTGCCCTATCGTAAGGTGAATAACAAGCTTTTAGTCGCTATCGCTGACCCTTTTGATATGGAAGGGCTTGATGAGCTGAGAGCAGTTACCGGATTGGACGTTGAGCCGATGCTTGCTTCGGAGTATGAAATTAACTTAATGATTAAGCGATATTTGGGTATAGGAAGCGCTACGATAGACGAGATGTTAGCTGAGCAGGAACAGGGGGTTCAGGTTATAGATTCTCTTGATACAGAAGATAAAGAACTTATTGAACAGGCGCAGGAAGCTACGGTAATAAAACTTGTAAATGAAATATTACGAGAGGCGATTAATGACAGAGCCAGTGATATTCATATAGAGCCGTTTGAAGGTGATTTGAAGATTCGATATCGTATTGACGGTGTTTTGCATAAAGCAAATGTTCCGCCTCAAATACGAAAGTTTCAAGCTGCGATTATTTCTCGGATTAAGATAATGTCGTCGTTGAATATAGCGGAAAAGAGGCTTCCACAAGACGGGGGATTTAAAATTCGTCATGACGGGCGTGAAATAGATATTCGTGTAAGTGTTATTCCTTCTGTTTATGGCGAAGGAGTTGTGTTGCGAATATTGGATAAAAGCTCGCTGCTATTAAACTTGCAAGATTTGGGTATGGACGATGAAACGTATGCGCGATTTGAGAGTCTTATAACTCGTCCGCATGGAATTATTCTCGTAACGGGTCCGACAGGCTCGGGAAAGACGACAACTTTATATGCAGCATTAAACAGTATTGTTTCTGATAGCATTAAAGTTATTACTGTTGAAGACCCTGTCGAATATCGTTTATCCGGGGTTAATCAGATTCAGGTTCATCCTCAGATAGGATTAACTTTTGCCGCTGGCTTGCGTAGCATATTGCGACATGACCCGGATGTGATAATGATAGGTGAAATTCGTGATTTGGAAACGGCAGAGGCAGCGATACAAGCATCATTGACGGGGCATTTAGTATTTAGCACGCTTCATACAAACGATGCGTGTAGCGCAGCGACGCGATTGATAGATATGGGAGTTGAGCCATATTTGGTTGCATCTTCCGTTGAAGGTGTAATGGCGCAAAGATTAGTTCGTACAATTTGTGAGAATTGTAAGCAGGAATATATTCCCAATCGCGATGAGTTTCCGTCCGATTTTGTTTTGGACGATACGAAAAAGCTTTATCGCGGAATAGGGTGTCGTGAGTGTAAACATACGGGTTTGCGCGGGCGAATAGGAATATTTGAACTTGTTACTTTTTCGGATAAGCTTCGTCATAAGATTACTCAAAACGCATCATCGTCTGAGCTTATAAAGATTGCACGTAAAGAGGGAATGAAGACTTTGCGTGAGGACGGATGGAATAAAGTTCGTTCCGGAATGACAACGCCCGAAGAGGTGTTGCGGGTAACGGTTGTATAATGATATAAACGATTTTGGATTTGTTTGGATTTATGCCTACGTTTGTATATAAAGCTAAGAATACGGAAGGAGTTGAACAAGCGGGAACGCTTGTAGCGGAGAATCGTGCATCAGCGTTGAAGGTGCTTAACGGTCAAGGGTTATATCCTCTGGAAATCAAAGAGCAGACGTTGAGTTTTACCGTAACCGGTCGTGTTAGGCTTTCCGAGCTTGTAAATTTTTACACGCAATTGTCGGATTTGTTACGTGCGGGAGTTCCTATTTTAAGGTCTTTAGATGTTTTGTCGCGTCAAAATCCGAAAAGTAAAATGTCACGTATTGTGCGTGAACTTCGTGAAGATGTTTCCGGAGGGGCGTCTTTAGCTGACGCAATGGAGAAGCATTTACAGGTTTTTTCGCCTTTACATATCGGAATAATACGAGCGGGCGAGCAGGGTGGATTTTTGGAGCAGGTGTTAAGCCGTTTGGGAATTTTTCTCAATCAGCGGGATCAGCTTCGCAATAAGGTTATCGGGTCGATGATATATCCCGTATTTTTGCTTGTTATCGGGGTAACTGTTGTAATCGTTTTGGTTACGTATTTTATGCCCAAATTAGAGCCTTTATTTCAAGGAATGGAGCTTCCCGCTTTGACTCGCGGG
>CAZKNI010000070.1:0-2657 GCA_964554055.1 uncultured Phycisphaerae bacterium
ATGGACGGACATTTTGTTCCGAATATTACATTCGGGCCTCCCCTTGTTAAATGCGTAAGGCGAGTAACGAAATTATTTTTAGATGCCCATCTGATGATAGAAGAGCCTGCGAAATACATAGAAGCCTTTATCAAATCCGGAGCTGATAATATAACTTTTCACATTGAAGTAACGGAACATCCAGCGAATCTTGTTAGGATGATAAAGGAACTCGGTGCACAAGCGAGTGTATCACTTAAACCCGACACATCAGCGGAAGAATTAGAGCCTATAATTGATGTTGTTGATATGATATTAGTGATGACCGTAATGCCGGGGTTCGGCGGCCAAGAGTTTCGCAGCGATATGTTACCTAAAATAGAGCAGATACGTAAGCGCAGAGAAGATTTGTGTATACAAGTAGATGGCGGAATAAACGAAAAGACTATTATCGATGTAATTAAAGCTGGCGCGACTAATATTGTAGCGGGAACAGCTGTCTTCGGTGCGTCCGATGCGGGTTTAGCAGTGAAACGATTAAAGGAAATAGCAACAAATGCCCAAAAGTAACGGTTCCGAACAAATTGAAGATACAAGAATAATTTTAGTTCCTGCGGGATTAACGGTTTGGCAGGAAGAGGGGCGTTTGGTCGGAAACGCCAATTTGCCTCTCAGCGAAACCGGAAGAGCGCAAGCTATTCGCTGGGCGGAACAATTGTCCGAAGAACATCTTGACGTTATATATTGTTACACAAGTGGGCCTATCAAGGAAACAGCTGGCATTATTGCAAAGAATTTAAAGCTAAAGGTTCGCGACAACGCTAATCTTGCGGAGATAAATCTGGGTCTTTGGCAGGGAATGCCTATGGAAGAAATCAAGCAGCGTCATCCTAAAGTCTATAAGCAATGGCGAGAAAATCCCGAAAGCGTTACGCCTCCCGACGGGGAAAGCATCGCGAGTTTGCGTAAGCGTATCGAGCCTGAAGTTCAGACAATAACAAATAAGAATCGAGGTAAGCGAGTAGCAATCGTACTCGGTCAGGTTTCGCTTGCTGTGATAAGAATAAGAAAAGAAGGGCATTCCATATCAGCTTTATGGAATCTTGTTGACGAGCCTCTCACTTGGCATGAATATATCATAAAAGGTGAAAATCAAACGGAATCGTAATATGAGGAGATAAACGTGTCTAAAGAAACGATACAAGCTGGAAATGCACAAAACTCCAATAATGCATCGGAGAAAAAAATAGATGTTCCCGAAGGCTTATGGATGAAATGCGACAAGTGCTCGACGATGATATATCGTAAGCAGATGGAGGAAAATCTTTATTGTTGTCCGGAATGTGGAAAGCATTATCGGGTTGACGCTCGAACGCGTATAGCTCAGCTTGCTGATGTTGGCACGTTTGAGGAGTTTTTGCCCGATTTGGTTTCGACCGACCCTCTTAAATTTGTTGATAGAATGCCCTATAAACAACGTCTTATTCAGATGCAGAAGAAGACGAATCTTAAGGAAGCAATCATTGTTGGCAAGGCTTATATAAAAGGAAGGCCTGTGATTTTAGGGGCGATGGACCCGAACTTTATTATGGGTTCGATGGGTTCTGTTGTAGGTGAGAAGGTAACAGCAGCAGCTGAGCGCGCGATGGAAGAAGATATTCCGTTTGTGCTAGTTACCTGCTCGGGCGGCGCGAGAATGATGGAAGGAATGATTTCACTTGTACAGATGGCGAAAACGTCAGCAGCTCTTGCTAAGCTTGACGAGGCAGGCGGGCTTTATATTGTTGTAATGGCTGACCCGACAACAGCAGGAGTAGCAGCGAGCTTTGCTTTTTTGGGAGATGTGATAATAGCGGAGCCCGGAACGATGATAGGGTTTGCAGGTCCACGTGTTATATGGAACACGGTTAAGGAAGAATTGCCAGAGGGATTTCAAACTGCGGAATTTATGCTTGAGCACGGCTTTATTGACAGGATTGTTGAGCGTAAAGATTTACGGAACGAAATAGCTCGTATTATAGATTATTGTGGCAAATAATTTATGGAACAAAGCAAGCACGTACGGAAGAACGTAAGCTGTGAAACGTTGGCCGTAAACAGTAGGCTGTGAGCAGCGTGTTCCGAAATGTGCGAATACAAAATAGCTGACGCTGATTTTGGCAAACAAAAAGTAATTGCGATATTGCAACTCGTTTTTCCGAAAACAAAATGTAAACAAAACGTTTTTCGGGAATGCGGAAACGAAATTATCGTTTTGCTGAAATTATAAAGAATAAGCTCCTTCGAAATGTAAGATTGCTTCGCTCGAAGACTCGCTCGCAATGACGCAGGCACAGCCTGTTTATGCTCGCGGCGAAATACGCTGCGACAACGAAAATTGCAAATTCAAATTTGTTGCGTTTGCTGAAATTACGAAAACAAGAAATAATCGGCATATTCAAATATTCGGATACGCTCTAATATGCAAATATAATCAGCTGATTTTGGCAACATTATGTTGCGAATCAGCCACAATCAGCGTCGGCGAAAATCGTTCGCTTGACGCGATTATTAGAAAATAGGCATGTCGCTGACGAAGATTCGTCAGCGACAAGCCTATCAGCTCTTAAATTCTCTCGTGTTCCCTGCCTCGTGAAGAAAAAAAGAGATTGATGATTGAATGAATAGATTGCCGCGTC
>CAZKNI010000071.1:0-10050 GCA_964554055.1 uncultured Phycisphaerae bacterium
GTGTTCTTACAGATAGAGCGGATGTTTTGAAAATGACTCTCGAACGTCAGCAGATAAATATCGTTCGTTTTGAAATAGCAACTCGAAATCAGTTGCATGATAGTCAACAATCGTTTGAACAATATTATGAGCAAGGTAATGGCGGAGCTGATAGCGGTTTTGGAAATCGTCAACATCAGGAATCCGAGCCGGAGGAACATTCCGAGCAGGGAGCGGGCGAATCTACTGAAACGGAATCGGAAGATTTGATGAATCTGGTGGCATGAACATATAAATTGATTGGAGAATGAAATGATTACAGGTGTTAATAACGTATCAAGCGGTCAAGCTTCTAATTCGGGACAGATAAAAGGACTTAACGGGATGAAAGCTGAGGACTTTCTTTCGATTATGGTGAAAGAGCTTCAGCAGCAAGACCCGTTCGAACCGACATCGAGTAAAGATTTAATTAATCAGATAGGTCAGGTTAGCAGTATCCAAAGCAATATGGAATTAATTCAAACACTGAAAGAATTGTCGTTAAATCAAAAATTGTCAGCTGCGAGTACTCTGTTGGGGAAACTCATCTTGGGTCGTTCCGAAGATGGCGATGAAATAAGCGGTATAGCGACAGCAGTTAAACGTGAGGGAGATAAAATTTATGTCGAATTGGATAGCGGTCAGCGCCTAGCTGTCGATGATGTTCTTCAGGTGTTTGATAAGTCTGAAGATACGCCCGAAACAAATTCGTAAAATGGATGTTTGATAAAATAATGTTATGAAATTGTAAAGAATAATCATGCTTAATTTGTATTAAGTTCAAGCTATTGTAAAGAGGAGATACGGATATGGGTATTACGTCAACGTTATATACAGCACTTTCAGGTTTGAATGCTTCTCAGTCGTTGCTCGATGTTGCCGGTAACAATATAGCGAATGTTAATACGGTAGGGTATAAGCATTCCCGTGCATTGTTTCAGACACAGTTGAGTCAGACTCTTTCGTTCGGTACGCCGCCGGGCGATAATACAGGCGGAGGGAATCCAATTCAAATAGGTCTTGGCGTTAATACGGGAGCGATTCAGAAGGACTTTTCGTCAGGTTCAATAGAAACGACAGGGTTGAAAACAGACGTAGCGATAGAAGGTAGCGGATTTTTTATTTTTCAAGATTCGGAAGGAAGCAGAGTTTATTCTCGCGACGGCTCGTTTAGTATTGATGCGAATCAACGTTTGGTGAGCTCCGACGGACATCTGGTTTTAGGATATGCAGTCGATGACAGTTTTGGCTTGCTAACAGGTACATTAAGTCCGTTAACAATTCCCGAAGGCAGATTGACGGTTACGCAAGCTACGACAGAAGCTACTTTTGCCGGTAATTTGGATGCTTCGGGTACGGTAGCATCAACTCCGAGTACAGCTAGTTCCGAAGCTCTTGTTGATACATCGACAGGTGCAGCAGCGGTGTCCGGGACGTCTTTGACAAATCTTGCGACAGCAGCTTCTCCAGCGACCAATTTGTTTGCTGTTGGCGATGTGATTACGCTTGATGCGGAAAAGGGCGGACGTTCCGTCGAAGATGCAACATTTACGGTTACATCATCCTCTACGTCTGATGTTGATTCCGGTGCGACAGTAGGAGAGCTTATGGAATGGCTTGAAGCACATTTGGGTATAAATACGTCTGTTAGTCAAACTCCTCCTGCGGGAGTTTCGATTGATGCGAGCGGAGCGATTCAAATTGTATCGAATTTGGGGCCTGACAATAATTTGAATGTGAACTTTACGAGTAACGGAGCTGTTACGACGCCTATGAGTTGGACTAAAACCGAAGGCGACGGAACAAGCACATATACAAGTTTTCAGGTGTATGATTCTCTCGGGACAGCTGTCAATGTTGAAATGACGTTTGTTTTAGAGGATAAGTCAACTTCCGGAAATACATGGAGATTTTTTGTTAATTCGGCAGACGATAGCGATGCGTCCACGGTTATAGGCACCGGTACGTTAAAGTTTGGCAATTCGGGAATTCTTGTAGAATCGACAGGCACGACAATTTCAATAAACAGGGCGGATACGGGAGCAGTTGACCCTGTACGATTTACAATGGATTTTTCGGATTTGACGGGAGTTAATCAAGAAAGTGTTGTTAGGCTGTCAAATCAAAACGGATTTCCTGCCGGTACGTTGAATGATTTCGCAATAGCTGACGACGGTACGATAAGCGGAATTTTTACAAACGGATTGAAGCGTACTCTCGGACAGGTTGTGCTTGCGACGTTTTCTAATCCCGAAGGTTTGATTGATAAAGGGAATAACACGTATGTTCCGGGTCCTAATTCCGGTGAGCCAACGGTTTCGGTTCCGGGTTCTCTGGGCGCCGGATTGCTTATGGGAGGAGCATTGGAGTTGAGTAATGTTGATATGACTAAAGAGTTTATTAATATGGTTAGCGCTACGACAGCGTTTAGCATGGCGGGCAGAGTGATAAATACATCTCAACAGTTATTAGCGGAATTACTTAATATTTCGAGGTAAGTTATAAATAAAAGCGGATATGTAATAAGCCGATAATATTTACAGGATGTGTATGTAGCTGAATTAAGATAGGTTGCCATATTATGTTTGTTTTGACAGGTAATAATGATAAAGGTTACAAAGCTAAATAATCAGGAAATAATAGTTAACGCTGAACTTATAAGATTTATAGAGCAAACTCCGGATACGTTGATAACTCTTATCAGCGGTGATAGGTTGATAGTTAAAGAGTCGATGGACGAAGTCGTTAAAAGGGCAATAGAATATAATCGAAGCATAAGGACGAATTTTTCCGGTTAAATTGTGAGGATGAAGCGATGGCAGAAGAAACTCAAGAACAAGAAGTTCAGGAAACGTCAGCTAAGAAGTCTAATAAGGTGATGATAATAGCAGGTGCAGCTGCGGGAGTATTGTTGCTTGAAGCATTGGGAATATTTATTGCGGTTAAATTAGTAAGCAAAGGTCCGGCTGAGACAATAGCGCAGGAGCTTGACCAGGAGCAGCACGAAACACTTGTTGATCATTCCAAAGAGGAAACGGGTGAAGTTTTAGTTGCGAAAATAGAATGTCCGCATACAAATACGGGACGATTGTATATGATTAGCATGACGGTTTATGCGACTGTTCCCAAGAGTATGATAAAAGAGGAAGGGGACGGCGAAGGTCATGGCGGGGAAGAATCGGAAGAATCGTCGGGTGCGGATATAAGAAAAATGATAGATGCTAAGATTGCGGAAATAAAAGATAGAATGAGGACGGTTGTTGCAAGTGCGGATACAAGTACGTTATGTCTTGCACGTTCGGAAAAGCCTGATTACGGATTGACAACGTTAAGAAGGCAATTTAAAGCTATCTTGGATGATTTGTTGGGAAAGGGAATTGTACAAGACGTTCTCATTTCCGATTATATGCCTAGGCCTATGGATTAGCGTGATATCGGGAATTTGGGAAAATTATATTATAAGGGAAGAAAGGCGTTTATAAATGGCAGAAGAAGAAGCTCAAGTATCCGAACAAGAAATAGAGGATTCGTCGGGTCAACAAGAGACTCAAGAGGTTTCCGAACAGGAACAAATTTCCGCTGAGCAGTCCGATGCTACCGTAGCGGAAGAAGCGAATGATGTGGCAGATAATGTGTCGGGAGAGGTTGATGTTTCCGGAACTCAAGCGGAAGGTTTGGCGCAAGAGGGGACGGATATGCAAGGTAACAGCGAACAGCAAGTATCCGCTGAAGATGTTGCGGGAAATGTTTCGGAAGCTTCGGTGATGCCTCTTGAAGATATGTCGGGTAATGAGGGAATTGCAAGTCAGGAGGAAAATGAAGATGCAATCGAATTGCTTAAAGATGTTGAACTTAATGTTAAAATAGAATTAGGCAGGGCGAAGATGTATGTTGAAGATGTGCTTAAGCTTACGGAGGGAGCTGTTGTTGAGCTTGATAAGTTAGCTGGCGACCCTGTAGATATATATGTTAACGAAAGGCTGGTTGCTCGCGGAGAAGTTTTAGTATTGAATGAAAATTTCTGTGTAAGAGTAAATCAAATCGTTCGAGATGTTGTTTGAAAGAATTATGTTAAAATGATGTAATATAAATTTTGGTCGCTATTTGTTTGACAATAAGGTACGGTTCGTCTGTGAATCGCCGACAATTAAATTTGAAATAATCAGACGAAAGGAAAGCCAGGCTATGAATGATTTCAGTAGGGTAAAATCTCTCATAGATATAATCATTATCGGACTTATTATTCAATTTTTTAGTAGCTCGAATGTTCTTTTTGCACAAACAAGTGCTCCAGTTGCCAATCAAGCAGTACATATTTCGTCAGGTTCGTCAAAGTCCGATAATACTCAAATTGATTCCAATTCCATAGAAAATCAGGCGATTAATGTGCCCGAGAGTTACATAAATAAAAATGCAAGCGAAAAGAAATTATCGGGAGATAATGGCAAATCTAATATAGGATTGGGTGGAAGGTCTTTCCTTACGAGTACAACAATAGCTCTTGTTTTTGTAATAATATTAATTTTTGCAATTGCATGGGTGTTTCGTAAAGCTTGGCCCGGTGGCGGAATGATGTTCGGGGCTATTCCGTTTGTGAATGTTTTGGGTAGAACGAGTTTGTCGCCTAAGCAATCTATTATAGCGATAAAAGTCGGCGGAAGAATAATTTTGGTAGGTGCGACCGAACATCATCTTTCTCGAATAGCTACGATAGACGATAGCGAAGAGGTTGCAAAGTTTTTGTCGTATATAGAGCAGACTCGTTCGTCCAGTATAAGTTCGACCTTTAAAAATTTGTTCAAAAATGAGTCGATGAATTTACAATCGGAAGCAGAAGAGTTTTCAGAAGAACAAACAAGTCTCTCGAATGAAAATTTTGAAAAAAGGTCTGATAAAATCGAAGAAAATGATGTTTTAAACTTGAAAAATGAAATAAATATGTTATTAAATAAGGTAGAGAAACTTAAGGGCATTGGAAGCCGGGAATAAATTGCTATGGAAGGTGTTAGGGACATCTCTTCATTAAGGGTTGCACGGATGGCATTAGTTGTTGTTTTAACTCTGTTGTTGATAGCACCGTCGTTGTATGCGCAAGAAGGGGGGAATTTGTATGTTCCCGATGTTCGCAGCATTGTTCCTCCGGCGAAAGATGCAAACGGGGTGTCAGCGGCAATTCAGATTCTCGTTATTCTCACCGTTCTTGCCATTGCTCCGGGCATCTTGGTAATGGTAACGTGTTTTACACGTATTATTGTCGTGTTGGGGTTATTAAGGCAGGCATTGGCAACACAACAGCTTCCGCCTAATCAAGTATTAATAGGTTTAGCATTGTTTATGACTTTTATGATAATGGCTCCAACCTGGTATAGGATACAAAATCAGTCGTTGAGGCCTTATCTGAATAATCAGATTTCGCAGGCTCAGGCGTTCGATTTGGCGATGAAGCCATTGCGTGAGTTTATGATAAAGCAGATAGAAGCTACGAATAATGAGCAAGATGTATATATGTTTTTAGAAGAGACGAATAGAACGGATGTTAAGAGGTGGGCTGACGTTCCTTCGAGTGTGTTGATACCTGCGTTTATTACGAGCGAGCTTAAAACAGCGTTTATCATCGGCTTTAGGATTTATTTGCCGTTTTTGATAATCGATATGGTTATTGCATCGGTGTTAATCTCGATGGGTATGCTTATGCTTCCACCGATGCTTGTGTCATTGCCTTTTAAGTTGCTGTTGTTTGTATTGGTCGATGGCTGGCATTTGGTTATAGGCAGTTTGGTAGGCAGTTTTGCTTAGATTTAATGTGCATCTGTGCGGGTGTGAAGAGCATAGATGTAATTGTAGTTGTGTTGATTGTAATATTCTTTGTAGAAGATATATGAGATAGCGAAAATGGAAAGTATGACGACAATGACAGTTCCGCAGGCATTGGATATTGCGAGATATTCTCTTATTCTCGTAATTCAGTTAGCTGGTCCTGTGTTGATAGTCGGCATGCTTATCGGTTTGGCGATAAGTTTATTGCAAGCGGTTACTCAAATTCAAGAGCAGACGCTTACGTTTGTTCCCAAGATGATAGCGATGGCAATAGCAGCGATTATCTTTCTTCCTTGGTTATTGACGAAAATGCTTTCGTTTACGCAAGCAATGTTTAGCTTAGGTGGGGGATGAATATGTGTTTATAGATAATAAAGGTGAGAAGGCGAAATAATGAACGAAACGATGAAGTTATTACAGACTTTGACGAATTTGCCATTAGTGGCTCTGGTGTTGGCTCGTGTTGGCGGGCTTGTTATTTTCGTTCCGTTCTTTTCGAGTGTGTCGATTCCCGCTAAGAGCAAAATAATGTTGGCATTTGCGATAACGATAATCGTATTGCCTTTTGTTCCCGTTTCCGGTGTATCGCGGGTGAATGATATTGGGGGACTTGTTGTTTTGATGATATCCGAGCTAATGATAGGTTTGGGTATAGGTTTTATTATAACGTCCGTCTTTTCGGGATTGCAATTGGCAGGTCTTATGATAGGCCAACAGCTTGGGATAGCATTGGCGCGAGTGTTTGATCCGTTATTCAACGATCAGAATTCTGTTTTGGGACAGTTTTATTTTTGGCTTGCGATGATAATATTTTTGTTGATAAACGGGCATGTGATTTTAATTAAAGCAATGATAAATAGTTTTCAGACATTAGAGCCCGGTCGATTTGTTGTGTCTAAAGATTTTATTTCCAATTTGGGCGAAGTGCTTCAGCTTTCGTTTGCAATGGCGTTTCAAATATCAGCTCCCGTTATAGTTGCTATTTTGCTGACGACTTTAGCGATGGGATTTATTACACGTACAGTTCCTCAGTTCAATATTTTGTCCGTAGGATTTTCGATAAGAGCGCTTATAGGATTTGTTTTGGTTGTTATATGTTTGATTCCGGCGATACAAGTGTTTCTCTCCGGATTGGATAGAGGTTTTAGTCTATTGTATCGGATATTGGGTTTATGAACAAGGAATCGTAGGAATTGTTGTTAAAAGTGTATTTTAGCGGATTATTGTAGAGTAAATTAGATAAAGTATTAATCAGAGGGCAAGGATGCCTCCGGGTGATTTTGAAGAAAAAACAGAAGCGCCAACGCCGCGAAGGCGACTGGAAGCAAGGCAACGTGGCCAGGTAGCGAAATCGGTTGACCTGACAGCAGCCGGTGCGCTGTTGATTTCCATGCTCGTTTTAAATTTCTTTGCTCCGGTGATAATGAAAAATTTACTGAATTTAACGCAATATATGTTGAGCTATGCGGGTCATGATTCGTTGACAAGAGATTCGATGTTTGGTTTGGGAAGTTTTGCCGTTAAGGTATTGGCTAAGAGTGTTGTTCCCGTTGCGTTGCTTTTGATGGCGATAGCGGTTGCTATTACGATGGCACAAGTAGGATTTATTTTTAGCGGTCATCCTCTTAAGCCCGACCTTGATAAGATAAATCCTATTTCCGGATTTTCAAAATTGTTTTCGATACAATCGCTGGTGCGTCTGCTTATAAGCGTATTCAAAATTACTCTGATAGCGTTTGTTGCGTATTTGACAATAAAATCTCGAATGCCTGTGATTGTTAATCTTTCGGGAGAGGATTATTGGCATATCACAGCAATATTGGGCGAATTGATGTTTTCGTTAGGTATCAGATTGGCATTAATATTGCTTGTTCTTGGAATAGCGGATTATGCCTATAATTATCACAAACATGAACAAGGATTGCGTATGAGTAAACAAGAGCTCAAAGAGGAGCTTCGTCGGATGGAAGGAGACCCTCTTGTTAAGGAAAGACGTAAGCGTGTGGCACAACAGCTTGCTATGCAGCGGATACAGTCGTCGGTTCCTAATTCCGATGTTGTCGTTACAAATCCGACTCATTATGCGGTAGCGATAAAGTATGATGCTCAAACGATGGATGCTCCCAAAGTAATCGCTAAGGGAGTAGATATGGTAGCTCAACGAATAAGGCAGATAGCGATAGAGAACGGCATTCCTGTCGTTCAGCGTAAGCCTCTTGCTCGAGCGTTGTATAGTTCGGTAGAGGTAGGTCAGGAAATTCCGCCTGCTTTTTATAAAGCGGTAGCGGAAATACTTGCGTATGTGTATGAAATAAGCGGTAAAGCTAATCAATATAGGCAGCCAGCTTGATTGTAGGATACGATTTTTAAAAGAAAGGATTTATTGGCAGTTAAATGGCAGTAATGGTGGCAGGACAAAACAGCGTTTTAGATTGGTTGCACCGAAATCGGGGATTGCTTGTTCCGATAGCGGCAACGTCTTTGGTTATGGTGATATTAGTTCCGCTGCCAACAGCTGTAATGGATATTTTGCTTTCTTGTAATATTGCATTGGCGGCAGTCATTTTGCTTACAACGATATATGTTACTCGCCCTCTCGAATTTTCCTCGTTTCCTTCGTTGCTGTTGGCGACGACGTTGTTTAGGCTTGTTTTGAATACAGCAAGTACTCGTTTGATTTTGACAGCTGGCGAAAGATATTCCGATGCAACTCAAGCAACAGCAGCTGCAGGTAAAGTGATTCAAACGTTTGGAAATTTCGTAGCGGGAGGGTCGCTTGCAGTCGGAATGATTATATTTATCATAATTGTTGTTATCCAGTTTGTCGTAATTACAAAAGGCGCGACGAGGATAAGTGAAGTAGCTGCACGATTTACTCTTGACGGTATGCCGGGTAAGCAGATGGCAATAGACGCAGACCTTAATGCGGGTTTGATAGATGAGAAAGAAGCAAAACGTAGGCGGGCAGAGATTACACGCGAAGCTGACTGTTACGGTGCGATGGACGGTGCGTCCAAATTTGTTCGTGGCGATGCAATCGCGGGAATTATAATTACATTAGTGAATATTTTAGGCGGATTGTATGTCGGAATGGTCGAGTACGGCTGGGATGTTCGGCAATGTCTTGAAACGTTTACGAAATTGACAATAGGCGACGGACTTGTAACGCAGATACCGGCATTTATTATTTCGATTTCAGCGGGTTTAATAGTTACCCGCTCGACATCGCAGACCAATTTGGGTGAGGAACTGATAGGTCAATTACTCTCGAAGCCAATAGCTTTGGGTATGACGGCTGCTTTTCTTGGAATTCTCGCACTTACTCCTCTTCCTAAGCTTCCGCTTATCGTTTTGGGTTCGTCGTGTGCGGGAATGGCATATTTACTCTCTAAGACACAAAAGCAACAAGCAGTCAAGCAAGCAGCGGTCGAGCAAGCTAAACGAAGCGTTCCCAAACAAGAGCCTATCGAATCTCTTCTTTCGGTTAATCCTCTTGAGCTTGAAGTTGGATACGGACTCGTTCGATTGGTCGATAAAAATCAGGGCGGCGATTTGCTCGATAGAATCAGTATGATACGGAGGCAAATTGCCTCTGAATTCGGAATAATAGTTCCTCCTATACGCATACGCGATAATATTCAAATCGAGCCTAATGAATATTTGATTAAATTACGGGGTATCGAAATTGCAAGGGGGCACAGTATGCCGGGACAATATCTGGCAATAGATTCCGGAGCGACAACGGAAAAGATTACGGGCGTTGAGACCAAAGAGCCAGCTTTCGGTCTTCCCGCTGTTTGGATTAGCGAAGCTGACCGTGCCCGTGCCGAAAAGGCGAATTATACGGTCGTTCCCGCAAGCTCGGTTATTGCAACACATCTGACAGATGTTATTAAGCGTCATTCATCAGAGCTGTTGACTCGTGATGAGACCCAAAAGCTTATCAATACACTTAAAGAAAAAGCTCCCGCTCTCGTGGAAGAGGTTGTTGGGCCGGTTTTGAAGGTAGGCGAGATACAAAAAGTGTTGCAAAATTTGCTGCGTGAAGGTGTTCCTATTCGTGATTTGCAAACAATAATCGAAACATTAGGGGATTGGGCTACTCGGACGAAAGATATCGAGATTTTGACCGAATATGTGAGAAATGCGCTGGCTCGTTCAATTTGTGCACAATATCAGGACAGTGAGGGAAATATAAATTGCATCACACTTGAC
>CAZKNI010000072.1:0-8606 GCA_964554055.1 uncultured Phycisphaerae bacterium
GGTACTTTTCGCAATAATTCTTCTTCGACTTTCGATTTATCATTTGTTTCGAGAACTCTTATATCAAGTCCTCCCATAAATGCAATCTTATCGCCGAATTCTTTTTTGAGTTTAATCAAATCCATACCTGCTTTAACTTCCATTGCTTGCAGGCAATCGATGCCTGCTTCTATCAGCCCCGGAACGAGAGGCTCAACATAGCCGCACGAATGCAAGATAACAGGCAAGCCCTTTGAATGCAGATAATCAAAAAGTCGTCTATGAGCTGGAAAAATTAATTCCTTATACATTGCAGGAGACATAAACGGGCGATGTTTAAAGCCCATATCTTCAAAATAAAATATCCCGTCGGGTAACCCTTCTTCAGAAAAGAGAATTTCAAAAAGATTTATTTGTGTTTCCGCAAAGATATCAGCCATTTCTTTTATCCATTCAGGGTCTTCAGCCATTCCCAACAGCATATATTCATGACCGCAAATAGGGTGCATATTCTCAAAAACAGGAACACCGGCCCAGCAAAAAAATAAATTCCGTTCCTCACAATATTTTTTGATATCACGATACGATTGAAAGTCTATTCGCCTACGATAATCCTTTTCATTTGTAAGAAACGGTTTGATATGTTCTTCCCAGCTGGCTCGATTTTTTACAGTAAAATCGATATGCTCCGGTACGCCCGAACGATTTTTGAATGTTCGCATTATTGCTCCGTTAGCGTCCTTTACCGTAATTGTTTCTTCGGTCTCTTCGATGATTTTATCTTCCCAGTCGAGTTTAGCTGACAAATTAAAGTTCCATACAACTCGCAAATCAAACGGAAAGTGTTCGTATATATCTTCATCGGGCCTGAGATGTCCTTCTTGCTTCCATTTAGGAAGAGTCTCACTCCAAAAGCTTTCATGTAAACCTATTCTATCGACAGGCTGGCGTTTAAGGATTCTTTTCATTCTTTCTTTGCTTGTTAATTTGTTCATAGATAATCCTTTTATATTTCTTAAACAAAAGTACGAAAACATTATAAATACTTTTTATCTTTTGCCAACAAAACATATATTATATACATTTCGGATAAAATTTCGCAAGTCCAAAAAATTTAAAATAATTATAGAAAATATAACCTTATTATTCTCAAAGCTATTTTATTCGAATTTAGGTTTGATTGCTTGATTCGTTTTCGCCGATTCATAAGCAGCTTCTATTAACGCAATTGCTCGACGCGATTGATGCGGCATAACAGCTAACGGTTCGCCGAAAAATAAATGATCGGAAATATTTTGATAATAACGTTGCCAGAGTTTTCCATGCTCTTCTCCCGGAATAATTTTTTCACATGTCTTTGTGCCTTCAGCATCATATTTTATTATTTTTGCTTCGTTATTTGACTTTCCGATTTTGATTGCACCTTCGCTACCGGCAGCGAGTACATAAAAATCCCATTCTCCCGCAAATACTGTCGATGTATGATATTCAGCTATTGCGCCGTTTTCAAACTTTATCATCACATTTGCATTATCTTCATTCGTGCACCAGTGCCAGCGAACATTATGAGTCCCAGCGAATACCGTTTGCATTGGCGAGTTGATAACGTTTAAAATCCAATCGAAATGATGTGCACCCCAATCATAAAGTAGCCCGCCTGAAATCTCTTTGTATGAACGCCATTCGTCTCCGGGCATACGATAATTTGCAATATTTACTCGCATATAAAACACATCGCCTATTTCACCGTTTTCGACAATATTTTTTACATAGCGATATTCCCAGTCCCATCGACGGTTTTGATAAACAGTAAGCATTACATTCTTTTGTTCCGCTAATTCAATTAATTCGCTTGCCTGTTCGCTATTCAGGACAAAAGGCTTTTCTATTATTACATGTTTGCCAGCTTGCAGACATTTTTTCCCGAGTTCAAAGTGGACATTATGAGGAACAATAATCGTTATCAAATCAAGCTCGGAATCAGCGAGAAATTCATCAACATCAATATAGCCGGCTACGTTAGGATAATCCTTTTGATATTTGCGTATATTTTCTTCACGTAAATCACATACTGATTTTACATTAAGCCCGAAACTCTTTTCAATTTGCTTTGTGTGATATTGGCCCATATTGTATCTCGGGCCAACTCCGAGTAATCCGCAGCTGATTGTTTTTTCGATATTTCCTTTATGTACCCAATCAATTCCCCTTATAAGCAATGTTAAGAAGTCTTCATTTTTCCATGCTTGTTCATCGTGGCCTAGTGCAAGATAAAATACTCGTCCTTTGCCAATTTCGTTTATCGTAATCATCGGAAAGGTCTTTCCTTCCCATTTCACACTTGCGAGAATTTTCGGATTGCCGTGAATCTTGCACTGATATATTTCGTCGAAAATCACAAAGTTGCTTTCCGTATGAGCTGTAATTTGATGATTAGGTTCATCAAGAGCTATCCTAACTTCAGCCATCGGCCCGTGCGTAACAAATTCACAGCCAATGAGATTCATATATGTTTGACTCTCACGAAAACTGTCAGCTGCACTGTGTATTCCGACGAGGCTGCCTCCATTGCGTACGAAATCATCAAGGGCTTTTTCTTGTTCATTATTTAATTTATCTTGTGCCCCCTGATGATTAACAATAATAACATCAGCCCATTTTAGATTTTCCGGTGTAATTCCCTCAGCTGATTCAACGATTTTGATGTTAGCCTTTCGGCGTATTTGAAGCATGTTCGCTAACATAGGGGTTGTTTTGTCGAAGATATGAAATCCGCCTCCCGTTACGATAAGAGCATTCATCTCTTTATCCTCCGTAATCTTACAAAGATTTAAGACGGTAATAATTAAATTGCGGAAAATTTTATCCTTATCAATAAATTCTGCAACAAAAAAAATGCAAAAAGTAAAAAATTATGCAAATATGCTTTTTATTTCATATTTGACCCGCTTTTTCTTATATTCCTTTATCGTAGGCAGTTCGAGTAGCTTTGCACGAGGATATTTATCTCTCAGCTGATTAATAGTCTGCTCGTATTGGCTTTGATTTTGCCCGTGAATCATCGTATATATTTGCCACGGCCAGTTAGGATAGCTTACTCTTTGATAGCAATGGGTTATATTGCTATATCTCGCTGCTGCATTTCCAAAATCGTCAATTTGTTCTTGTGGGAGTAGCCAAAGACATAAAACATTGTAAGTTAAACCTAATTTTCTATGATGCCATATTGCTCCAATACGCTTCAATAACCCTATTTGTTTAAGCTGTCTTGCGTAAGTGATAAGCTCTTGTTCTTTAAACAAACCGTTGCTCATCTTCGAGAGTTCGCCAAAAGGCTTTTCGCAAATTGGAAATTTTGCTTGTAAAATTTCAATTGCTTTCAATAACTTGTACTGTTCGGATTGAGATAATGAATGTAATTCGATAAGTGAATTGTCTTTCGAGTTATTTATATTGTGATGTAAACTTGTTAGTCGGTTTGCACAGCGACCAAAATCAAAGGCAAGCTTATATTTGCGTACACAATCGAACCGAAAATATTCCGTACCGGTTTGCTTCATGAGTTTGTTAAGATATGTTGTGAAATCGTTTTCAGGAGCGGAGAAGGTAAACCAAAGATTATAATCACAATTGTCCCGAAGATAATTATGAGATACGCCCGGATGCTCAGAAATCATATCTGCTTTTATATCGGTTTCTGTTGAACAAATTTTACAAGCTATAAGGCTTGTATGATATCCTATTTTTGATGCATTAAAAATTCCGCTAAATTCCCGTATTAAACCGAGATTGTGATATTCACGGGCATATTGTAAGAGTTTTTCATTGCGCCAAGGAAATTCGATGATTGGCAAGTCGTATAAATCGTTAAAAATATCGGGGGCGATGTTCAACATATATTCACGATTAAAATTTTCCGAGTAGCTTTTTGAAAAATCCTGCAATTACCGTTTGAGGAACGTCTTTTAATTCCGGATGTCGCAATTCACGCGACGCCATTTTTTGCACGATTTTTTTGGCTTTTTTGCCTTCAGCTACAATTTCATTCGCTAAATCTTCAGCGTCATCAAGCATGCCTCTGCCCATTAATATGATATATTGTAAAATTTTGTCTTCAGTTGGAATGATATCCGCTAAGCTATTTTCATCAACGGGCAAAACGGTTTCCGGTTTCGAAGGAGGCTCGATTTCCGGCGGCTTTTGGTCATCTAACAATGCTTGCTGAGTCATTAGAAGTTCTTTTTGAATTTGCTTTCTTCGTTTTTCCTCTTCCGGGTCCTCCGGCGCAAGAGGAATTTCCTCCAATTCTTCTTCCGGCATCGGAATAAATATTCTTTGCTTACAGCTGGGGCATTTTCCCCTTTTTCCGCCGGCATTATCCGGTGCCGTTACTTTTTTTCCACAATGTTCACAATGAAATTTTATGGGCATAATTTTGCGCTTTTAATCGTATCATTTTTACAAAGTTTGTTATGTGTTTTGTTTGTATTATAAATCTTTATTCCTTTTAAGTAAATTTTTAACTCTCGTTTTTCGCTGAATTTTTTGAAAATCGACATAATCCGTTTACGAAACTTAAGGGCGATAAATATAGCTTTGAAATTTTTCGATAGCTACGGGTGATAAAAATAAAAAAGTTTATTTGCAGAGAGATTTTTGGTATTTTATATTGTTAACGTTCGTTAGCGTTATTGGCAGATTAGTTTTTTCAGGGAGAAGATTATGCCTGTTGATGATATTTTGCTGGAAGCTGAAGAACAAATGTCCAATGCTGTTGAGTTTCTCAAAACCGAATTGCGTAGCATTCGTACGGGCAGGGCAAGCTCAGCTCTTGTGGAGCATATCAAAGTCGATTATTTCGGCACGCCTACCGAGCTTCGCCAATTAGCTGGCATCTCAACGCCTGAAGCGAATCTTATCATAATCAAGCCGTTCGACCCAAGCTCTATCAAGGAAATCGAACGAGCAATACAAGCTTCCGATTTGGGCATAACGCCTAACTCTGACGGCAGGATAATTAGGCTTACCGTTCCGCCTCTTTCGGGCGAACGCAGAAAACAGCTTGCACAGCAGGTAAAACAGCTTGGCGAGCACACGAAAGTCGTCATTCGTAATGCACGTCGAGATGCTAATAAAAAAATCGACGCTGAGAAAAAAGAAGGTCTGTTGCCTGAAGATGATGCTGAGAAAGCGAAAGAGGATGTTCAAGACCTGACGAAAGATTATGAGAAAAAGACCGACGAGGCGCTACAAAACAAAATAAAAGAAATCGAAGAATTATAAATATTTATCTTTGGGGGCTATCTTGTGTTTTTGGGTTTGAGGGCGAGACGCGAGGAATTTTAGATTTCGGAAAAGTGAGGGATTTATCCAAATTGCAAAAGTTTTCGTGAAATATGCGGGTTAAAGCTGACGATATATAAAGCAAAAAAAAGAAAATAAAGTTGATAAAATCGGCAAAAAGCTTCAAAATAAATCATTTCAGTCGTTTTTCGCGAAATTATTTTTAATGTTTTCGCGAACAGTCGAAAATCACAGGATTATATAATAATGAGGAAATGGGAATATGCAGGATAAGAATCTTTACTGGAAGGTTGCATTCGTTGTTTTGGTTATTCTTTGGTCAGTTTATCAGATATATCCTCCGAGCAAACAGCTTAAAGGCGGAATAGACCTTGTGGGAGGATATAGCTTGCTTTATGAGATAGATACAACGGGGTTGAAAAATACAGCGGGATTGGCTACGCGCGTTATGGAACGATTGAAACAGCGTGTTGACCCCGACGGAGTGAGGAACTTGATATGGCGTCCGGTTGGCGATACTCGCTTGGAAATACAAATGCCCTTGCCACCTAAAGAGACGATAGAAATGCGGAAAAAATTTCGCGAGGCAATGGACGCGCTTATAAAGACGAATGTCAGAATATCGGAACTCGAAAGAGCATTGAGCTTGCAAGGTGAGCAGCGCAAGCAGGCATTGAAAGGGCTTGTCAGAGGTGTGCGTGAGCGTGAAAAGATATTAGAACAGATTGTCAAAGCGTATGATGCATGGATGGCGGCAAGAAAGGCGAATAAGGATAAGTCGATAATAGAAGATTTGGAGCAGAATTATGAGTCGGCACTGGATAAGCTGTTGGCTACCAATTTCGATATAAAGGAATTTAATGAGGTATTAGAACTCGATATAGGATTGACCGAACGTGAAAAGGATTTGGAAAAGCTTAAAAAGAAATATCCTTCGCGTGTGGGTTTGATAGAAAATGCAATAAAAGCGTATGCAGAATGGTCGAAGGTAAAAGGTCCTTTGGATAATCCGTCCGATTTGATGAGATTGCTAAGAGGCCAGGGTGTATTAGAGTTTCATATATTGGCAACAAGTTCGGTCGAAAATCCGGACGAATTTGCAGATTATATTAAACGGCTTGAGGAAAAGGGCCCACGTGTTCGGCCTGAAGATGAGTTTGCCTGGTATGAGGTCCAAAAGGAAGATGCGATAAAGGCAGGCATCAAACGTCAATGGGGCGGAAAATGGTGGGTTCTTGCATATTATAAGGATCCGATGAAGGTGTTGGATAATTCTCGTCCGGATTGGAAACTTACGGAGGCATATCCGACTCGAGACGCTAACGGGATGCCCGCTGTCGGGTTCGAATTTAACGATGTCGGTGCGAGCTATTTCCTGGAACTTACGCGTAATAATCTGAAGAGGTATTTGTGTATTATCCTTGACGGTAAAGCAATAAGTGCGCCAATGATACAATCGGCGATAAGTAAGCGAGGAATAATAACGGGCAAATTTACCGACGAAGAAATAAAGTATTTGGTTAGCACTCTCAATGCGGGTTCTCTCGATGCGAGGCTTAAAGATAACCCGATAGCGGTGCATAGCATCGGCCCGAGTTTAGGACAGGATAACAGGCGGGCAGGAATGCGGGCAGCTGTTTACGGGTTGATAGCGGTCGGGGCATTTATGGCTATTTATTATCTTTGGGCGGGATTGATAGCGGACTTTGCGCTCGTGATGAACTTGCTTATACTTTTAGCTGTGATGGCGGCGTTGGAGGCGACGTTTACGATGGCAGGTATCGCGGGTGTGATATTGACGATGGGTATGGCGGTCGATGCGAATGTTCTTATATATGAGCGAATGCGCGAAGAATCGAGCAAAGTTCAATCGCTTCGGTTGATAATTAAGAATGGATATGACAAGGCACTTTCGACAATTGTTGACGCTAACGTTACGACGTTGATAACATCGATTGTGTTGTATTATATAGGTACGGAAGAAATAAAAGGGTTTGCACTTGTCTTGGCGTTGGGTTTGGTCATCAATATGTTTACGGCGCTGTTTGTAACACGGGTTGTGTTTGCATTATTGGTGCATTGGAAAGTGATTAAGTCGCTTCCGATGCTGAGATTTTTCAAGAAGCCCAATATTAACTGGATTGGCAAACAGAAATATTTTTGGTTTATCAGTATAGGTTTGATTGTCGTTGCGCTAATTACGTTTCCAGCTCGCGGTCAAGATAAGTATGGAATAGAATTTAGAGGGGGAACGTCGATACAAGTTGAGCTGAAAAAGCCCGGGTTGCTGAGTATCGAGCAGGTGCGTGAGAAGGTTGCACAAGCGGGCAAAGAGCTTATCAAATCGGGTGATATAATTGAGGGATTGAAGGTTTTTCCGGTGGCTCAACGTAAAGATGTTTATAATATTAAGTTTAAGGGGATAACGGCACGTCGTCTTGAAGCGGCATTAATTTCGTTTATGGAAGATTATATGGAAAAAGGGTCGCTTAAGATTTTGGATAGCGAGACGATAGAATTTCGTGCTAAGTCGAGTCCTAAATCTCGCTTGAGTGAGGAAGATGTCAGGGCGCTTGTAAGAAAGGTTGCGGAAGATACTCGAAAGACAGGAAAGGATCTTGTAAGTGCGCAGGTGCAAAGTGTAGGTAAGGAAAATAAACGATATGAGATTGTTACCGTAGCGACAGCACAGCAGCTTGTGATAGATGCGATATTGTCGGTATTGGGGCCCGATTTGAATATTCAGCAGGCGATAAAATTTGACGCTGATATAAAAGTTTATCCTATCGAAAAGAAGTCCCTTAGGGATGTGATAGGCGATCCGAGTGCTCCGGGATATGTTCCGGATTATATGGGCGGAGTTGCAATGGTTGTGGATAAGCTTAATCCTGCGATTACGGTTGGCGAGCTTAGAGATAGGATAATTGCGATGCGTCTTCAGCCTGACTTTGCAAATCTTCAATGGCGTGATTTCGATATAATAGGATTGAAAGCGGCATCGGGTCAAGATATAGCATCTTTGCCTGAAGATAAAATAAAATATGTGAAGGTGGCGGTTGTCGTTTTCGACCCGAATTATTTGTATGATGAAGATAGGAAATTGTGGAAGAGTCAACTTGTCGAGCCTGAACTTAATCTTCTTCAGGAAGCATTGTCTCGAACGAGCGAATTGCAAAAGGTAACGCAGTTTGCAGCACAGGTAGCTGAGCAAGCGAGAAATGCAGCGTTCTTGGCATTAATCGTAGCATTCGGCGCGATAATAATGTATCTTTGGGTTCGATTCGGAACGCCTAGGCACGGAGTAGCAGCGATAATAGCGTTGC
>CAZKNI010000073.1:0-17107 GCA_964554055.1 uncultured Phycisphaerae bacterium
AGGACCCGCCCCATATCCAGGAGAATAATTTGAAGGAATATAGCCGATGTAATCCTCCGCATAATAAAATACAAACATCCCAAGCTGCCTAAGATTTGAGCTACACCCCATAGCTCTTGCACTTTCTCTTGCTCTCGAAAGTGCAGGAAGAAGCACGGAAACAAGAACAGCTATTATCGCAACAACAACCAAAAGTTCTATTAACGTAAAACTCCTTCTCATCGATATACTCCGTCAACTCAAGTCTGATGTGCAGAACAAGTCTGCACATCAGACATTTGTCTATTATGTTATATCATCTTCGACGAATAAGACCCAAAGTACTTATAGCCAGCAATCCTGCTGTTGCAGGCTCGGGAACATAACCGTAAACAACTAATTCTTTTATCCTTCCCGCATTATACGAACCGTTCTGGATATTGCTTATTCGTACCTTTGTCGTCATTATAGGATGATCAAACCGTACTGACGTCCCTAAATGAAGATGATATTGGCTCCCATCATAGAAAGAGTCAAATCCCGCATCACCGTTCTGCACTTTTTTCCAGCTATTCGTATCCAAATCCCAAATCTCAAGATTATAATCGACGCCTTGAAATGAACCCTCTATCGAGCCGTGCCTTCCGGCAACAACATGGAGTTCGGAAACAGCTACCGGCGTATCCCAAATACGAGTAATGCTGCCACCGTTATAATAATACGAATAACTCATATCATCGCCATCCATCGAAGCCCAAACATCTCCGCCTCTTTTACTTGTCGTTTCGACCGTTCCGCCATTTTCCTGCAATGCAAGATTTATCGGATTCACGGGCGTAATTCCGGAAGACGAATATGCCTCGATTTCATTTATACTGTTATAATTCGTTACCGTCGCAACTATCTTTAATGCGTCTGTTGTAACCGAAGATGAAAATTGATGCTCATACCAGCCGTAGCCACTCAAATTTTGTTCATAATGTTTAACCCAAGCTCCGCTACTTGCATCACGAGTATAAATAGCAAGATATTGAGCATAAGAAGCTGAATGAGACCCACTTGCATTTCCCAAATTCACTCGAACCTTATTCAACGTTACATATTGATGCCAAGTGCGAACAACAGTTCCTTCGTTATAAGCCATCCGATTATAGGTATAATCGGAACTGCCGTCGAACAATCCACTCATATCATAAGCATATGTGCTATTACCGGAAACAATATATACACTCCCACCGTTGCTCATCGTTGCAATATTTACATCGGTTGCATAAACTTGCGATACAAACAAACCCGCCAAAACTAACATTCCAACTTGTACAACATTCTTTTTCATAACGTTTCTCCTTCTGAAAAATAAATTAACACAAATCATTTTCGTATTCATCGCCTCAAAACGAATTTGCAATATCAACTGTCAACTTTTTTCGTCGATTCCCTCAAAATAAGCTCGCCTTTCAATATTGAGATACGCTCTATCGGAGAATTCGGAGATTCTATCATATCAATCACTCTTTTAGTAAGAAGCCTGCCCATTTGATAATGAGGCTCAGCAACACCGCTCACTCGAGGTGTAAGCTGAGACAATAATTTTCCCGCTTTGCTTGACACAATAGAAACATCTTCCGGAATACGAACATCAAATTTACGAGCTGCTCCTATCAAACCTGCTGCAAGTTCATCACCTTCAACAACAATTCCACTCGGACGAGGATTCATAGAAAACAAATATTCTCCTGCAAGAAATCCGTTTTCGTAAATGATAAGCCGATTCTCACCGGCAGGAACATCGGAGCGAGGCTTTACATAATATATATATCGTTCATCTACGTTAATCCCTGCTCGAGCAATAGCATCCAAATAGCCCCGTATAGGTTTAGCGCGAGCGGATTCACAATCACTGTCAGCATCAACAAACGCTATTGTTCGATGTCCCAAAGAAATCAAATGTTCCGTTGCTATCCTATTAGCGTATTCCCTGTCATACATAACACTCGGCGCAAACGGAATATCGAAACGCGGCATAAAAAACACAACAGCTGTTCCGCTTTCGACAAGCTGATTATACATATCCCACAGCGGATTAGCTGAAGCGATAATTAGTCCGTCAACCGAATGTTCCACCATTTGCAACACTTTTTGATGTTCATTTTCCTCATTATAATCTGTAATCCCAAGCAATACATTGTATCCCGCCCTATTAGCTTCCTGTTCAATTGCAGCGAACACTTCCATATGATTAATTGCATGCCTTCCCAAAATTACGCCTATCATATTTGTTTTTCTGCGTGCGAAAGCATTTGCAATAACGCTGGGCTTATATCCGTATTTCTCTGCCAAATTCCAGACTTTTCGTTTTGTCTTTTCGCTTATTCGAGATGAATTTGCAAGCGCTCTTTGAACCGTTGACACTGCCACTCCCAACTCGTCAGCGATATCCGCTTGGGTTACTCTTTGCAGGGGAACCTTACGTTGATTTGTCTTGTAGAGTGTTTTCATTTCCAACAACCTCTTATGCTATACGATAGCACAAATCAATTTACCAGTCAAGTTCATTTCTGCTATAAATACAAAATCTTTAATGCTATCGATTGCACAAACCGGCAACTTTTTTCAACACAACACGTTATACTCGAAACACTATTTAACAAGCTTCAGGGAAAATTTACTCAATAAAAACAATAATTTACCCCGCGCCTCACGAATTTTCTCCGATGAAGATGTCAAATAAGGTATTTGGGTTCTGCCACGGTCATAATAAGCGGCGGGCTTATATTTAATTTTCAGGAGATTAGATTTATCAGAGATTATCTTTTCGAGTTCATTGCGAAACGATTTTAATTTTGCTCTCTGTCCCGAAGATTGCAACTTATTCGAAATTTGAGACGCAAAATGCAAGTACGCAAAATCTTCGTATCCGTCAACTAAACCGAAATAACAAGGCGAATGAATCGGATGTTTAAGTTGAGTATCTCTGAAAACCGGACTGTATTTATCGCCAGCATAAAACGTATGATAACCGTAAATCTGATATCCGTTACACCCCGCACGCCAAATCAGCCAACAAAAACGCCTTTTCGATTCATATTTATCTTTATGGTCAGCTGATATTTGCGTCGCGATTATCGTATCGGGCAACAATTTCATCTCGCCTGTTCGCATCCAAACGAAATTGCTATGCACAGCCCAATACGGCGCTATCCAAGTCAAATAATTCGCCATATCTTGCATACCCTTCCACTTTCCCCCATGCGATTCGTGAAGCGGAATATGAGCAAATCCGCTACCGGAAAACTCAAGTTCGGGAAATCGTTTCCGATATTTCGACATCGTCTCACAAACGGGCACAATCTCTTTCGCATAAGGCTGAATTTCATCTATAAGATACCAAAAAATTCGCTTGAATCCTTTCGCTTTCAAATACTTAATAAGCTGCCCTAATACAAAAAACTTTATTTCATCTTTCTTGCTCTCTGAAAATCCCTTATATCCTTTAGGCAGCCAATCTTTGCAGACAAATCCATACCTGAAAATAATATGCTCCATCTTATGCTTTCGAGCAGGCTCAATTATTAAATGCCATCTACTCAAATCCAGAACAGGAAGATATCCCTCTCTGAATTCTTTCACCTTAATGAAAGGCCTAATCACTTCGGGAGTAATGAATCTTATCTCAAGAAAATTTTGCCCCCAATTTTCCATATCACTCAAGCAGGCATCCCAGAGTTTAAGCATCTTCTTTTCATCTCGCACATTAGAATACAATTTCCCCTCTCCGAATATACAGCAAAACGAGCTCCAAAATGAATTTACATAAACATTTTCGGGCTGAGGCAGCTTTATAGGCCAAACAGTAACATCAAGCTCCGCTGAATATTTACCTGCTGTTTTAGACTCTGCTTTTAGGACAAATTTATATTCTCCGGGCTTCGTATTATGAAAATCGAATTTTATCCATATCACATTATCTTTATTCGCTCTGACAACGATTGGCTTACTTAACGGATAAATTCGATAATCCCGCTCAAATAGCAATTCCGCTTTACCCGTAAAACCGTTTGATATATCAAGCGAATAATTTATTACCTGATATCCCTTATCCTGATTCAGCTTGCAATTTATCTGAACATATTCAAATTCATCCTCTCCGACATCCAAACGAATTATTTTCACCGGCTTGACAAAGTTGCTCTCATCGGGCAAATACAAGAAAAATTGTCCCGCATATACACCGGAAGATGCAAAAATTACGAATATTACAGCATATAATATTACCCTTTTCATATTCAACCCATCATAGATAAAATTATTCTTTAGAAAGCCAAGGCGGGATAAGTGTAGGCCTCATCGATACTTTAAATGCATACGTCGACCAAACGGAATCTTGCTGCTCACAATGCCCATCGACAAACACCCAATTATGAATTGCTCCCCCACCGTGCGCCCCTTCATCATAACATCTCAATATTGCTTGTCGATTATCCTCAGCAACTTTGTGCCAACGATTCTTGCCGCTTGAAAATGTGTGATGATAATTATTAAAATAACAATATCCGATATATGGCCATGTAGGATAGGAAGGTGGCCGTGTGCTATTCCATTGATAGGATGAACGATTTTTCGTGCTTGCAGGCTCATAGAAGAGTTTGTAGATTTCCTCGCCCGTAATATATTGCTTTAGACAAACCAGAATCGGCGGAATTAATTTGGGATTGCTGCCATAATCCCAATACATTCCATAATCATAATAATACACTGCCGGCAGATAATCGTTAAAGTCAGAGCTATACTGTATAACAATATTCGCAATCTGCCTTTGATTTGATGCACAGACAATCCGCTTTGTCATATCACGAGCTGACGCCAGCGCCGGAAGCAGAATTGCAACAAGCACCGCAATAATTGCAACAACAACGAGCAACTCTATTAACGTAAACCCCGTTACTTCATTATTTTTCATAATTTCATCTATTTTTTTATATCTTATGTGCTATTCCTTTTCCTGTTCATGTTTATTACTCATTATTATTGTATTGTTTTTATCGTTGTTCCTATTTTAATGCTTCTTCAATAAACTCATCAATGCGCCAGCTGCAATCAGCCCCACTGTCGCAGGCTCGGGAACCTGATATATCCAAACCTCGTTCATATCAACAAATTGATTAGAAGTTCCCGTAATACCTTCGATGCGAATTCCGCTCGTATATATAGGCTGTTCGAAATGTACGCCTTTGAACCATTTTTCCGTTAATCCGTAATAATTCGCACTCGTCTCATGATAACCCGAAACGCTCGTATCGGCAATATCAATCCAGCTATTTGTATTATCGTCCCAATACTGAAACTTTGTGATTTCACCGGAATATCCCATATAATATCCGTCAACAGCTGTTACTATTTCATCGATGCGCATCGGTTGAGCCCAATGTCTTTCGACCCAACCTGGCGTTCCACTATAAAGTACAACATGAGCTGACGTATTAGCATCGGAATCGAAAAGTTTCTCAGCCGCTGAGGTCCCTCTCGAGCAATTCCACGTCCCTCCATAGCTTATATCGCCGATATTGATAGGGCTAACAGCTGCTCCCGGTGCACTCCCGTCAACGACAAGCTCTTTGAATTTGATGTACTTATTAGTGGCAGCTGTCCCTATAACTTCAACGGCATCAGCTGTTACAGGCGAACTGAAATTCACTATTATCGAATTAGAATAAATACTCGTTCCATTATAATCTTCGACCCATCCGCTGCTCGTATGATGTTTTATGATTATCTTATTCTCATAATTGCCCTCCGCCACGTTACTTTTGTAAAGAGTAATAGAATTCATCGTTACATTCTTCCACCAATAACGGGCAAAGCTTGTTGTCCCTTCAGCTGGCGAATAAGCAGCGACTGTTGATGTATCACCGTCGAACAGGTTCCACTGCGACCAATCGGAATTGCGATGCGGGCCGTATTTTGTGAACAATGATGTTCCGCCGTAAGATTGCAATGCAATATTATCACCTTTTGTAATACTGACAAACACACATAAAACAACCCCTATTGCTAATAATACTTTTCGATTTCCCATCTTTTTCTCCTTTCCTCACAAAAAACAACTTAAATCGTTTATTAAGCTATTTTAAAACGCTTACATTATTTTGTCAAGACATTTTCCCTATTTCACAACATTTTTTTGATATTTATCGAAATTTTACTTGATTTTACGCTCTATCATTGTATAATAAGCTTTGTTGAGCTATCCGGAAAGCGAATGTAATGATTAAATAACGGTAATTGGAGCTTTTTTAAAAGAAAGGAGTAAAAAGAGATGAAAAAGGTAAGTGTATTGTTAATGGTAACGGGAGTAATAGGTATATTGGCATCAACCGGAATATCTCAAGCTGCCCTGACAGACGGCATGATTGCACTGTATCATTTCGACGGTAATATGAACGACAGTGCTCCAGGTAGCAGCCAAACAGGTACGCTTAGCGGATGGGCAGAAGTTAATCAGGATGATGTTCAGGTCGGAACGGGTTCGTTTGAATCTCAAAATGGTGCGGAGTCAAAAAACGGAAATTGGAGTTTCGGAACTGTTCCGGAAGGAGGCTCCATAGACGGAAGCAATAATTGGTCTATAACATTCTGGGTAAAGGCAAAGGCAACTCAGCTTTGGCGTAATGCATGGGCATTTGACGAACCGAATGACACCGCTGATGATGCCGACGGAATCAGGCTTGAAAACGGAAGTGGCGGAGGAAACGATTGGCGTTTCTATGCCTCGGGATATAACGGTATTGCAAGCCATTCTTTCCAAAAAATAAATGAAAAATGGACATTTTTTGCTCTGACTGCAGACGGAAGCACGCTTAAGGTCTATCAAGGATTTGACGATGGAAATCTTTCTCTCGCATATTCCGAAACAATAGACACCGGTGAAGCGTTGAAAGCTGGCGGTTCAAACGGGATAATGATTCTCGGAGGAAGGATAGCAAATCCCTCCAACGCCGGAAGATTATTAAATTGCTATCTTGACGAGCTTGGCATTTGGAATCGTGGATTGAGTGAAACTGAAGTGCAAGAAATATTTGATGCGGGTAAAGCAGGGACTAATATTCCCGAACCTGCGACAATTGGAATGATGATGAGTGGAATAGCAGGATTGATTTGCAAAAAGAAATAAATAAAAGGTGTAAAGTGTACAGCGTGGAGTTGGGCGCAGAATGTATCTGCGCCCGATGTCCGCGAATAAAATAATAGGAGAATTTCCTATGCGAACAAGTTTTATCTCTGTAGCAGCGAATTGCAACGATGCCTATAAGGTCAGGAATAAAAAATTTGGCTATACCCTAACACACGGTTTTACGCTCATAGAGCTTTTAGTCGTCGTTGCCATTATTGCTGTTCTTATTGCGATTTTGCTTCCTGCGTTAAACACCGCGCGCGAACGCGCCAAATCGATTCTCTGTGCAAACAACTTAAGACAAATAGGAATAGCTACTCAACTTTATGCTAACGATTATAACGGAAAAACAGTCGTAGGAACGGTAAATGGCGGATTTCCTTACGCACGATGGGTTGAACCTTTATATAAATGGTGGGGCAAAAAACGAGAATATTTAAAAAATCCAAACTGTGCCGTTTGCCCAAGCCATGCGCCTTATAAATATGATGAATACGATGGCGGAGCACCTTATAAAACTTATGGCGTAATCTGGAGCACCGATTATCATCCTTACACCGGTGCGCTGTCTTGGATACCCAAAGTGCAAAATCCCAATCAAAAAATAGGAATTTTAAGCTACGGTAAAATAGAAAACCCGTCCGTCTGTATCACGCACATCGATAGCATTAATTCCGACCCGACGAGTGGCGAGTGGATTAGATACAAACAAATCGCTGTCGTATATCGAACCGGCGCATACAATTGCAAAGTTCATTTGCGACACATGTCCCGTGCAAATGCACTGTTAGCTGACGGGCACGCGGAATCCTGCGATTCCGGACATGCTGTTGACCTCGGATTTCACCCGACTGCAATGGAAGATTCTCATTACTAAATTAAGCCTATTACAATTCTTCGAGGAATATTTCTATGCACCCCAAAAATTATCGATGGCAAATCGTTATCTCAATAATAATTCTTAATATAATATTCTCTATTTGCAACTCAGCTATTGCACTTAACTTTATAGCTAAAGACAAAAAAGGAAACGAAATATTTCGAGTAATTCCCGTTCGGTCGATGATGAAAGTTCCGCGTGAGCAAAGCTTGAGTAGCGTCTGGCAAAAATGGAATACAAACAAAATTAAATTGTCAGCTGCTAAAGACGAAACCGAATCATTTCAACTTGTCATCATTCCTAACAACAATGGCTTACAACAAGTATCCGTAAAAACCGTTAACTTAAAAAACAACAATTCAAGCATTCCTATCGCGTGTAAGTATGTCGAATATGTCCGAACGATAAAACCCAAAAACACAAAGCCCGACTATGTCGGCTGGTGGCCTGATATTCTTATGCCAATAAAAACTTTCGACATTCCCGCTGGACGCCAACAGCCGATTTGGCTGAGAATAACCGTACCTGCAAACACTCAAGAAGGCACATACAACGGAAAAATCATCATTACAGGCGACAACTGTACAATCAAAATTCCGGTAACTCTTCGAGTAAGAAACTTTAAGATACCCAGACCCGGAACATTATCTTGCCCGTTCGGATTATATCCCGCAACACTAAAAAACTGGTACGGAATATCTGACAATCAAAATCCGAACCTCTGTCCTATCGACGTATTTGCTAACTGGTGCGAGTTTTTGGGAAAATATCGCCTTACTCCGAAAAATATTGGCAGAGAATATTGGAGTAAATCTTCTGACGGAAAAATAAATTTGGACAGACTCAAACAAACGGTAGGCAAACTGTCTTCGAAATATTATCCCCCTTATTCATTCGCACTTTATAGGCTGCCAAATCCGGACAGAATAATGAAAGGGCAAGAACCCAAAAATATAAACAAATGGATTTCCGAGATAAAGGCACGACTCATCGAATATAAGCGATTAAATTTTCCGAAACACATTTTTCTTTACGGCATGGACGAAGCTTCCAAAAAATGTTTTCCGATTGTAAAGGAAACATATTCCAAAATCAAACAAGCAATTCCCGAGATACCGATAATGCAAACCTTAAATCACGCTCCTCCGGAAGAACTTGTCGGACTTGTTGATATCTGGTGTCCTCTGTCGCCTCGCCTCGAGGAAAAATATAATTTTTACAAAAAACGACAGCAAGCGGGCGATATTGTTTGGATGTATATTTGTTGTGTCCCGTGCGAAACTTATGCTAATTTCTTTATTGATGAGCCAGCTATCGACCATAGAATCTTATTTTGGCAATTATGGCAGAAAAACGTAACGGGGCTGCTATATTGGAGCACAACTTGGTGGAAAGGACTTAACTCCGTTGCATCTAACAAGCCTCATTTTCCGAATACGCCGATTTACATGCGTGATACGGATATTGCGCAAAAACTCAAAAATAACGGCGACGGTATTTTAATTTGGCCCGGCCCAAATGCAACACCCTATCCCTCTATTCGTCTGGAGATAATCAGGGACGGCATAGAAGATTACGAATATTTAGCTCTGCTAAAAAATTGCCTCGCAAAAATCAAGCAATTGCCAAAAGATAATCAGCCTTCGCAAGACATTATAAACTCAGCTCATTCTCTCTTGAATATTCCGCCAACAATCTCGCGACGCTTCAACGATTTCTGCAAAAACCCCGAAACGCTATTAGCTCGCAGAGAAAAAATAGCTAACATAATAGAAACGCTTATCAATCACATACGCAAATAAAAGAATAACTTTTCGAATATTGATTCACTCGGAAATTACCGGATTAATCAATCGACCTATACCCTCGATAAAAACAGTTACTTCATCGCCTGCTTGGAGAAATCGAGCGGGTTTTCGGGCAAAACCCACACCGGGAGGAGTTCCCGTCAATATCACGGTTCCCGGCAATAATGTAAATTGCCGACTCAGATAGCTTATCAATTCGGGAACAGCAAAAATCAACTCGGACGTTCGCGAACGTTGCATTGTCTCACCGCTTACAATCGATTTTATTTCTACATCCGACGGATTAAACTCATCGGAAGTTACAATCCACGGCCCAAGGGGACAGAACGTATCAAAACTTTTTGCTCTTGCCCATTGACCGTCAAATTTTAGCTGACAATCTCGCGCCGATACATCATTAGCACACGTATAACCCAAAATATAATCTTCCGATTGTTCCGGAGTAATATTCTTGCATCGCTTACCGATTACGACTGCTAATTCAGCTTCATAATCAACTTCATCGGGCGCTTCATTAGGCAATACAATCGCATCACCCGGCCCTATTACAGACGTTGTTAACTTTAAAAAAACAAGCGGATGATTCGGAATTGCCATCCCCGATTCTTCCGCATGATTACGATAATTCAATCCTATTGCAATAATATTGGGCGGCTCAACCGGAGCAAGAAGCTTTTTGATTGCCGCCGTTTCCCCCTTTAACTCAAATTCCCCGAAAATATCGCCTGAAATCAATTCTGCTTCCGCAGGATTTTCACATTTAACAACACCGAATTCTATTACTCCGTTAACACTCTCAAATCGTACAATTTTCATTGCCATTCCTCTAATTCAATCTACAACAAACAATCAAACACCCTTAAATCTCCGTAATATTTCCTCTTGAAGCTCTTTCGTCAGATTAACGAAATAATCAACCCCGTATCAAATCCGCTCAAGACGCGGATATTCACTTAGCTTAACTTTTTTTCCATTATAGCCAATGCAACAACTTTCATCTTTCATTTTTCTTATCCTCTACGAACATCTTTACCGCAAATGCGTAAAATTGCCTCTATTGTCCTTATTTCCTCACGTGAAATTTCGGGCAAATTACGCTTATGCTCATCTACTTCGCAAAATAACCCTTCCAATTTGCTAATCCAAAGCCGATGATAAGGCAGATACTCGATTGCTTCTACGCAATTCAATTCTTGTGCCAGCCGAGCAACTTTATGCCAATGTTCGATATCCTCTGCATTGAATTCGGGAATTATCGGACAACGCAAAACAATTCGCGAGCCTTTATCGTTAAGCCATCTAATATTACCTTCTACTTTGCTCCAACCCACCCCACAATTAACTCGATGTTTGTCTTCATCCGTCTGCTTAACATCAATAAAAAACGTATCGACCAAAGGCAATAGCTTCTCATATTCTCTCCTCCCCTTACTCCCATTCGTATCCAACACAGTATTCAATCCTTCTTCTTTTGCCAATTTGAGTAACGCATACGTAAAATCAATCTGCAATATAGGCTCTCCTCCCGAAATCGTCAATCCTCCTCCCGAAACATCATAATAATGCTTATCTTCAACCACTTCGCACATAACTTCACCCGCCGTCTTCTCTTCACCTACAATACGCAACGCACCAAACGAGCACTCGGAAACACATCTCCCGCACAAATCACACTTATTCTCTTCAAACACATGCTTATTGCCTATCAACAAATGCGCCCCGTTCGGGCAAACATCAACACATCGACCGCACAACCGACACTTATTAACATACATAAACAATTCTCGCGACAGCTTCCTGCTTTCCGGATTATGGCACCACCAGCACGTCATATTACAGCCTTTAAGAAAAACTGTCGTGCGAATGCCCGAGCCATCGTGAATTGCAAATCGTTTTATATCGAAAATCATACCTTTTTGCTGTTGCAATTCCGACAATATCTGTTCATCCATACATTGTCCTTTCAATCACCTTTAGCACGTACAAATTATCTCTCAGCAATCCCAAATCATCAATCCTCAATCCTCAATCCTCAATCTTCAATCATCAATCTCTTTTCTTCTCAATCCCAAATCCGCAATCCCAAATCCGCAATTCTTTCAATACCATTTAACCCCATCAGCTAACGCATACACAATCGCATTCTTGATTTGTGTATATGATAGCAATCCCTCGACTCCGCACTCTCTGCCAATCCCGCTGTGCTTATATCCGCCATACGGAGCTGAATTGAAAACAAAGTTATGCACATTCACCCAAACGGTACCCGCTTCGATTTCTCTTATTGCTCGCTCTGCTTCGTTCATATTTTCCGTAAATATACTCGCAGCCAGCCCGTAATCCGAATCATTCGCTCCTTCTATCAATTCGTCTATCCCGTCAAAAATCGTTACAGCAAGCACAGGCCCAAACACTTCCTCGCGATAGATTTCCATTCCGGACGCCGCTTCTATTAAAACAGGAGGATACCAGTGTCCACCTTTCGGAAGTTCAGACGATAGCTTACCTCGATAAATCTCTTTTCCGCCTTCTTTCAATGCCCGCTCGACATAGCCATCCACCTTCTTCAAATGTCCCGCGCTAATCAAAGGCCCCATCGTATTTTTCTCATCCATCGGGTCCCCTACAATAATCTTTTCGTCAATTGCCTTTACAAGTTTTGCAATAAATTCTTCTGCTATAGGCTTATCGAGCAACAATCTTGTAGCTGCACAACAACATTCACCCTGATTCAAAAACGCGCCAAACAAAACTCCATCGACAGCTTTATCCATATCAGCATAACGTGAAACAATCGCAGCAGACTTTCCCCCCATCTCCATACAGCTGCTTTTGAAGTCTTCCGCACACGAACGCAATATTTCTCTACCAATTTCTTGCGAACCGGTAAAACTAATTTTTCGAACCGATTTATGGTTTGTAAACACTTTTCCAACTATCGACCCTTTCGCTGAAACAACATTAACAACACCGGCAGGCAATCCGGACTGATGTAACACTTCTCCAAACATCAGCGTCGTCAATGGCGTCAACATCGCTGGCTTAATAACAACACAATTACCTGCCAATAACGCCGGCGCTACTTTCCTCACCGCAAGCAATAGCGGAAAATTCCAAGGAGTTATCAATCCGACAACACCAAAGGGCTCTCGACGCGTAAAATCTATTATCCCGCTTCCAACATTCGGACTTTCTCCAACAAGCGAATCTACAATACTCGCATAATACTCAAGCGTATCAATAGCTGCTCCAACATCGATATAGCGAGATTCTTTGATAGGCTTGCCGACATTAAGAGTCTCCACTTTCGCAAATTCTTCACTGCGCCGATGCATAATCTCTGCTGCTTTCCGTAAAATCCCCGCCCGTTCCTGAGCCGACATCCCCCGCCAGATTCCGCTTTCATACGCATAATGAGCGGATTCCACTGCTTCTATCACCTGACTTTCATCCGCTTCGCCGACCTCTGCTATCACGATTCCGTCAGATGGATTATACACCTCAATCTTATCGGCGCCATCTACCCACTTTCCACCAATAAACAGTTTATTCATCATTCGCATGATAAATTCTCCAACACTCCTACCGTTAATCCTTGTTCGATATCTTTATTCCTTATGTTTTGTCCTCGCGATAATATGTTCCTGAAGCTCCTCGCTCAACAACTTGAACATCTGCGAATACCCCGCAACCCGGACAGGAATATTCCCATATTTTTCAGGCTGACATTGCGCCAACCTTAATCGCTCTGCTGTCGTTACGTTCCATTGCATCTGACCGACGCCCGACTTTATCGCTCCCTGAATTATCTGCGATAAACGCTTGACACCCGCATCACCTTCCACCATCGCAGGGTCAACATCGATAATAGCAGCCGACCCACCAGCTGCTTTATTATGTGGCAAATGTTTCAACGTCCCCAAAACAGATGCCAATCCTTTCTCATCTCGCCCCTGCTGAGGAGATAACGAATATGCAATAGGCTCTCCCTTAAACCGACCGTCAGGAGTAGCGCCCAAAGTCCTGCCAAAATCAATATTCAATTGAAACGTAAACAAATGAACAAAATATCGACCGTTCAAAGGTGTACGATACTTATCCATCAAATCGATAAAATAATTCGAAACCCATATCGCATATTCATCTACTTCTGAAATATTGTTCCCATATTTAGGCAGATTCAAAAGCTGAGCTCTTAACGATTCATATCCTTCAAAATTCGCTCGCAATGCATCTAACAATTCACCTTTATCTACACGCCTTCCTTCAAATACAAACTCTTTCAGCGCATACAAACTGTCCGCTACATTCGGAGCCCCCATAAAACATATCGAGTGATAATTATAAACCGCTCCACCATTGGTAATATCCCGACCACGCTTGATACAATCATCTGTCAAGCTTGACCAGCAAGGCAACGGGCCACGCTCTCGCTGAAGAAGCTCACCGCGATTGATATTGTAAACCATCCGCCTGGCAAAAAATTCCATCTGCTTAACGAACGCTTCGCGAAACTCCTCGAACCCGGAAAAATCGCTTAATAATCCCGTCTTCGGGCCAACCTGTCTATCTGTTACCGGGTCATACCCGTCAAACAAGGCAAGTTCAAGACACTTTATTGCGCTAAACCATCCCGATACCGCATGAGGATTCGCCTTACCCGGTATCGTCAATTCAACACAACCGATATGCACATAATCACGCGCATCCTCTATCGATATTCCCCTGTCAACCAATGCTTGTATAAAACAATCATCATTGAAGACAAACGGTATCCCCCCGCCTTTGACAATCAATTCCGCACACTTATCGAAAAACTCACCGTCCGTTTCCTTATTCACACGAACTGCAATATCACGAATAAAATCCACTCTTTCCGTCGAATCCAATATCACATAGCTAAGCTCATTTACCGCACAATTTCCATCCCTATCGACTCCACCAAGCATTATCGCCTGAACGTCATAATCCAGATACAACTTACACGCTAGCTCTTCCATTATCTCAACCGCTTCTGCGCGAGTCAGCCTGCCAGACTCTATATCTTTCTTATAATACGGATACAAAATCTGATCCAATCGACCGATACTGTTAGCGTTTATCGAATCCTCGCCACACGTCAGTATATGAGCAAACCATAACGATTGAACAGCTTCAAAAAACGTCTCCGCACCTTCCGCAGGCACCTTTCTGCAAACAACTGACATCTCTTTCAGTCCGCGAGTCTCTGCAAGCTCAGCATAACGCTTACCCAAAAGCACCCCCGCATCACAAATCCATCTCGCCGCTTTGAGAAAATTTTCCTTCCGAACATAATCCGCATCCGATATATCCATCGAGTCAAGCTCCGACTCTATTTCCCTACGAATCCCATTAAACCCTATCCGCAAAACTTTACAATAATCACGAACAGAATGATTTTCTACCCATCCACTTGCAAGACAGACATCAATTTTACCCCACCGACCTACACCTCTAATATTTTCCTCATCACGCACTCCAACGTCCACATACGGATAAATCTCTCCCGACCAATTTCTTATTTGCCAATCTTCCACCGTCTTCCTAATCGCTTCTATCTCATCATCTTTTACGCCAAGCTCTTTTATCCGTTCGAGTTTATTTGCATTTTCAGGCTCTCTTTCCATTTCAAGAAATCCGAACCAATGAGATAAATGCTCACCTGCAAGGGTCCAATCGGGATATATCTCTATTGTCGCCAATTTGACAAGCTCATACAAAAATCGCGCACGCACCTGCACAACACTCTGTTCATCGCTCACCCGCCAAGCATGATATATCGCAACATCTCGCTCAAACGGATTACCCCCCCAGACAAATGCTCCCTTACGCATAAAACCGTCATGACTAATCGAACGATACGTAAAGTCCCGTTCACTCGTATCGGGATTACATATAAACGAGCCACCTCTACGCATCACATCATATTTTAACCTTTGGATTCTAACTTCTGACTTCATTCTTAGCTCCCTTTCCTTGCGATAATCGTATCGATTCCTCTAAAACAGAACACCTTAATCTCTCCATCGAACCGTTAAAATACCGCGCGCTATATCGAGACCAGCTCCCCCTATTTTTCCTACTTCGAGAGCTTTTGTTAAATCTTCCGTTACAATCAATCCGCCACGAGAAACATTTATAACAATAAGCTCTATTGCTCATTCTATCAAACGCAGATTTATCAAGCATTCCTTTCGCTTTCTCTTTCAAAGACAAGCAAAACGAATTCACATCTGACATCGCATATAATTCGTCCAATTCAACCTCTCTGCTGAAATCACCGAATAAAAATCTAACAATTATTCTATTCCACTCTAGCCCACACATCATTTATATGTTCCGACATCGCTTCTTCCGCCCAATCTTCATCTCTTGCACGCACAGCTTCATAAATCGACTTGTGAAACTCAATCGAACGCTGACGGTCTTCGACTGTATTCCGATATGCCTGTTGAGCTGTCCTGCTCAAATCCGTCAATATTGCACTTAATACAATCAATATTTTATTTCCGCTTTCGTGAGCCAGCGTCCAATGAAATTCCATATCGCACTCTATAAACGCCTCTTTATCATCTGTATTTTCCTTCATACACTCGAGCAAATCCTGAAGTTTCCTCAACCCCTTTTCAGAAATATTCCTAGCAGCTAATTGACTTATAGCGGGCTCGAGTATCATCCGAACTGTCATAATCTGATTTAAATCGGCACTCGTAAAATTCTTCAAAATAGGAGACAACTGGCGAAAAGTATCTGCCGGCTCAAACTTTTTGACAAACCAGCCGGCGCCCTGACGCGAATCGATAACTCCCAACGAACGCAGACGAATCAATGCTTCTCGTACTGCGAGCCTGCTAACGCCAAACATCTTGGCAAACTCCGTTTCTGTAGGCAATTTATCTCTCTCCCGCAAACCATCAGCCTTTATATATTCAACAATTGCAGCGACAACCTTTTCGACAATTGTCGAACGCCTAATCACAGGAAAATCAGCAACATTCTTAAAAGTTCTATCCATATTTTTTAACACCTCTTAACTTTCACCCGATTCAACCCATAAAATCCCGCGCCCCCAATTCGCACCCTGCACTCAACCTAAGCTGCTTTATACAAATTAAATGTTATGCAAATCATCTTAGCTCTCACTTTACACCCTTTCACCCGATTCAACCCGTAAAATCCCGCGCCACCAATTCACACCCTGCACTCAACCTAAGCTGCTTTATACAAATTAAATGTTATGCAAATCAC
>CAZKNI010000074.1:0-3484 GCA_964554055.1 uncultured Phycisphaerae bacterium
ATGCCCCTTTGCTTTAACATTGTAAAAATATGCTGGGCAGACGGTCGATTAATTGTAGCCCATACAAAATTTGCTTGAGAATCAAGAACATCAAAACCGATTTCACGCAGCTTCTCCGTAAGCCAATTGCGCTGCTTACGAATTTTCTCAATTGTCTCGTTAAAATATTCCCTATCTCGTATCGCTTCTATAGCCAGCGCAATTGAGATAGCGTCGCAATTATAACTGTCTTTAACTTTCATCATATCATTAATTATTGCTTCGGATGCAAATGCAAAACCGAATCGCAAACCGGCAAGGCTATAACTCTTGGAAAGCGTCCGCAACACAATAACATTATTATATTTCTTTACAAGCTCAATACAATTGCCATTAGCAAAATCCGCATACGCTTCATCAATTACAACTAATGCCTTTGTCCTGCTTACAAAATTAGATATTTCTTCTGCTCTAATAAAAGTGCCCGTCGGAGCATTAGGGTTCGCAATAAAAACAACTTTAGCTTTCACCCTCATAAGCTCACCGGGCAATCCATAATTTTTCGTAAAAGGAATTTCCTTAATTTTTGCCCCCTGAATATCTGCTAATACCGGATATAAACTGTATGTAGGCGTTAAATATGCAATTGTTTGACCCTGCTCGACAAAAGCGCGAAAAATTATCGTTAAAATTTCATCGCTACCGTTACCTGCAATAATCATCTTCGACGAAATGTTAAAAATCCTTGATGCTGTGTTACGAAAACTGTCCGCCAACGGCTCGGGATATTTTCGTAACATTTCGGGATTAATATTACGCAGCCGATTAATAACATTGGGGGACGGAGGATACGGATTTTCGTTCGTATTAAGCTTTATAACTTTCTGCCCGGCAACAGGCTGTTCTCCCGGAACATAAGGCTGAAGTTTGGCAACATTTTTCCTTGCAAATTTTGACATAAATCTTATTACTCCAATCGAACGGACGCTGACTTTTGATGCGCAAGCAATTGCTCTGCTTCGGTAAAATCTTTTATGACAGGATAAACCTTTTCCAACGCCTGCTTATCATATTTTATCACGCTCGTATGTCTAATAAAATCCATTACATTAAGCGGGCTAAAAAATCTCGCCGTCCCGCCCGTCGGCAAAACATGAGACGGACCTGCTACATAATCCCCTACCGCTTCACTTGTATAATGACCCGCGAAAATTGCCCCGGAAGCTACACATCTTGACAAAGTTCTATCAACATCATCTGTCTGAACGGAAAGATGTTCAGGAGCTAATCTGTTCACAATATCTATCGCCAATTCCGGAGTATCAGCTATTATAATAGCACCGTATTCGTCAAGACATTTTTTTATCTGTTGAGCACGAGGCAAATCACTTAATAAATTTTCTATCTCACGCTCGACTGAAAATGCAAGCTTTTCGCTATCCGTAACCAAAATCCCGCTACCAGGATCATGTTCCGCTTGTCCCAACAAATCAACAGCTACAAATTTGGGATTAGCGTTTTCATCCGCAAGCACAACAATCTCGCTAGGCCCCGCAAAACTGTCAATATCAACGACTCCAAACAACAACTTTTTCGCTATCTGCACATATATATTTCCAGGCCCAACAATCTTATCAACACATTTTATCGAATTTGTTCCTATTGCAAGCCCAGCTACACCTTGCGCCCCTCCTATACGATAAACTTCTTTTATCCCCAACATACAACAACACGCTAATATCAACGGATGTATCGAACCCTCAAAGCGCGGAGGCGACATTACAACAACTTCCTTGACACCGGCAACTATCGCGGGAACAGCGGACATTATCACCGTTGAAGGCAAAGGCGCTGAAGCTCCGGGAACACAAACTCCAACTCGATTTAAAGGCTGATACCAAGTTCGCAATTCAACCCCTTCGCGCTTAATCGCTTCTTGCTGATAGACTTTAATATGCTGTTGATATACTTTAACATTGTCAATAGCAATCTGAATAGAGTTACGAACAGTTTCATCTGTCTTATCGTAAGCTTCCGCAATTTCATCTTTTGAAATCCTAAGATTATCGGACGACAATTTTACATTATCAAACTTTTCCGTAAATTCACATAATGCCTTATCGCCACGCTTATATACTTGTTCGATAATATTTTCCACAGTTAATATCTTATCTTTGCTGCTAATCCATAACGCAAGAGGCTCAAAAGGGGCACGCAACCGACTCAACTCATCCCAAAATCCGCTTTTATTCGTGTATATTTTTCTCATCTAACTTATCCTTGCCATCAAATTATTCCGACATCGTCCACAGCTGCTATATTTGTACATCAATTTTAATATCTTGCCGATTAAATTTCACGAAAATTAACAAGTCCACGATTTAGGCCTACATAAAATTAACCGATAAAAAGAACATAAAGGTGATAAAATGACTGAATGTGTTAAAAAACAAGCGGAAACAAACGAACAAAGAGCTAGGCAGCTTGCTGCTTGCGGTGCAGCGTTATCGTTAATTAAGCGTAAGGACCCTAACGCAATGAGAGCATTGATTGCGCTTTCGCGAGACAATGACCCTATCGTTCGAGCAAGAGCAGCTGAATGCCTTATGGAAGCTGGAGGGCAACGTGCCATTATCGGACTAATGAATCTGCTCGACGACAATAATCCGGATGTCAGACAAATTGCCATCGACGCTCTTGGCGTGTTAAGAGCATACATTGCCATGGAAAAACTCGAAACAATATTGGCAAAAGACCCGGACGTAAAAACAAGATTAAGAGCTGCCCGTTCACTAGGAAAATTAGGCTCTAAAATAGGTCTGCTTCTAATAATAAGATTGCTCGATGAAAAGGACGAATATCTTAAACGACTTGCCGTTAGGTCATTGCAAGACATCATCGGAAAATATTTTGAGCCAACCGCTGAAGGTGTAAAATCCGCTAAACGATATCTTGAAATCAATATGCATAAATTTATCGATGGAGGTGCGATATGAAGTCTTTCCTGTACAAAAAAACAACAATTCTTATAGGAGCTCTTTGCTGGTTCATAATAGGCTGCGACGAATCCACTCGACAAACGGTGATTTCAGGACTCGAATCGGGCACACAAACAATTGTTGCTTCATTATTGTCAGCTGCTTTCCAAAACCTAAACAGCTAACAATTAAAAATTGTCAATACAAATTTAAAGAGTATCAACACTCGTGCTATTTTTCCGACAAGCCATACTCCTTTAGCTTACGATACAGAGTACGAGGTGCGATACCTAAAATATGCGCCGCTTTCTCGCGATTTCCTTTCGTAAGTTCAAGCGTATTGCGAATATGCTCGCGCTCCAATTCCTGCAAACTCTTACCTGCCAAACTCGTAAGAGGAACAATCGCCGTCATTGATGTCTCGGATGTTTGAGAACGTATCTCTTCCGGAATATCGTCGACATCGAGCATATCTTTATCTGTCAAAATTGCCATCGACTCGATGCAATTTTTCAACTCCCTGACAT
>CAZKNI010000075.1:0-4345 GCA_964554055.1 uncultured Phycisphaerae bacterium
CGGGTTCAACCTGGCGAGTAGATTATTACATTCACGAAGATTTTGATATGCTCTGTGCGGATTATACCCAGCACAACTCCTTCTGGGGTGCAACACAGGTGCCCGAGCCTGCAACGTTGATGTTACTGCTGATGGGATTTGCAGGTGCGATTATTCGTAGAAAGTAAAAGAATCGCCGTTAGTCGGCTGAATGTTCGTTACGTTCAGCCGACTTTTTTTTATATTTATAATAATAGGGACATATTGGAGGTCTGACGATGTCGAGATGTTGTCTTTTGGTTTTTGCAAGTATTGTAACGTTAACTCAAGTTAGTTTCGCCGAGAAATTCGAGCCGAAATTGGGTCCTTGGTATGAGATGCCGAAATATATCCGAAAATCTGTTGAGGGGTTTGTAAACAGCTACAGCTGGGATAATTTCGGCGTCGATAAGACGGTTAAGCCTGAAAAGCTTTTCTGTCGGGGTGCAAGTTTGCCGATGAAGTTTCAGGTATGCTTTCTGTATGACCCTGATGTTCAGCGTTATCCGTTTATGATTGTCGAGTATAAGACGAATTGTCCGAAAATATCGTTTCTCGTAGCGGGTGCAAAAGGATATTTTAGCAGCAAAAGTATAATTGCGGACGGACAGATACATAAGATTTGTTTTGATTTGCGTGGAATACGTGTCGAATTTTTAGAAACGTTTATGGTTCAGCTGATAAGCAAAGAACACAAGTTAAGTTGGGCACAGATAAAGGATGTCTATTTTCTTTCTGATGAACCGTCGGATGTGAAGGTTGTTTCTGTGAAGTTGCGGAAGGCAGCTAAAGTTGCTCAGGCGTCGAGCCGTAAGGTGATAAAATTCGGTGGCGGGGAAGGGTGGCGAGGCAGGCCTGAATGGTCGGCGTATATGGAGCATCATACAGCTGAGATAAAAAAGAACGGCAATCTTTATCTTAAATGTTGGGGTGCGGGATATAATATGAAGTTTGCCAATCGTTGGCAGAGTGATATTATCGATTTGTCGAAATATAGCTGGGCTAAAGTCAGTTTGAAGTGCAACAGTATAACAGCGAATACGGATTATTTTCTTATTTTTACGCCTCACGAAGCGAGTGGGATTGTAAATCTGATGTTGCAGAAGGATGTAATCGCGGACGGTAAATGGCATGATTATCTTATTCCGTATTCGGGGTGCGGCAAATGCAAGGTGGCTGCGGTGCAGATAATTCCGGGAAGTGTTAAGCCTGCAATAGCAGAATTGAAACCTATAGAGTTTTTGTCTGAAAATAAAATTGTCTTAAGGGATTTTCTTTCGAATGAGTTGTTGAATTCGCTGAAGAAGCTGACGAAGATATATCGTGTTGATTTGAGGGATTATGCCGATATTCCGATTGGATTTGCTAAGAAGACGGTGCGATTGAACAAGCTTGGAATATCCGGCTTGATTAAAGATGTTTTCGGGGGAGAGCCCGATTATGTTGTTGATTGTGGCAGCTCGGTAAGCCCGATGAAGTGGATTGAGACGGATGTTGAAGGTAATGAGTTGTATTTGCTTCTGCTGTCTCGTTTGCCCTTGTCTGTTCCTCATCCATATCAGCTTGGAACGAATTTTTCTCAGTGGCAGATAGATAATCCTGCGAATATGTATGTGGAATTGAAATATTCTGACGGGACGAAGGAAAAGGTGTTTCCGTATAAGCCCGGATTGGGATTTCGTGTAACTTTCGGGCCCGGAATTTATGTTGTGCCCGTCGATAATAAGAAACTCGTTGGCTTTAGAGTCGTGAACAATATGGAACACGGACGATTTTATTTGGTGTCTTCGTGTGTCAATAGAGGCGGGGATAATTGGAAGAATCAAATTTTAGCGAAAGCGAGCAGCTGGAAGGATTTTCCATATTACGAGGATAAAAAACGAGAAAAGAAAAGCAGGCTAAAGGCGAAAGTCGAAATTGTAAAGGTTAGGGAACAAAGAGATATTACAAGCAGTGAGAAAATTTTTGTCGTAACGGAAAAAGGTAAATTTTCGGTTGACGGGATTGATGTTGCGCGTGGGGGAAATCAAACGATAATATATACGAATAGATATTATCGAGGTCCTAAGACACGAACGAATAATTACGGGATAGAGATTGTCGTTTTGAACGATAAAGTTGTTAAGGTTTGTGTGAAAGGTAATAATCTTATTCCGGCTGGTGGGTATGTTGTTTCGGTGCATACGGGACAGAAGAATAAGCGTGTGTGGACAAGCCTTAAGCGGTTGAAAACGGGTGATAGGATTTGGCTTGCGGATTCGAGGAATAAAAAGGTAGCTGTTTATGATGTTAATACTCAAGCGATAATAGATACGGGGGTAGGGCGATTTGTCGTCGATTTTAGCAACGGTTTGAGATGGAAAAAAATAGAAAGCCCTTATTTAGTTGGCGGATTTGATGTTTCGCCTGAAATTTTCAGTTTGGAGATTCAAGACGGGAGATTGGATGTAAAGTCGGCTAAGTTGGTTAATACGCCGGATAGGTATAATGAGCGTCAAGAAATCGGGCAATGGGTTAAAAAATCGTCAAGTGTATATACATCGCTTGATATGAAAGTTGACGGCGTTTTGTCGAGTAAGGATAAATCGGGCAGAAGCTATGTTCAGGTGACGGGTAATGTCGATTGTGTTAGGCTTAAGATTATATTGACAGCAGACGTTAGGGGGCTTGAGGTGTCGGGTACGATTTATAATCTGTCGGAAACAGAAGAAAAATTGTTGGATATAAAATTGCCGATGTTGAAGGGTCGAATTGCAAATAATCGGGATTTGTGGGCATTTATGCCGGCATCGATAGGTGGGGCGTTGACCGATAAAGATGTGTCGTTGAATATATCGATAGGTGGATATCTGCGAAATAGAATTTATGGCGTGTTCGAGCGGAAAAGCGGTAAAGCGGTTTATTTTCATCATACGTCGCGGTCAGCTCCGATTCATCAACGAGTTGCAATCTTGCAGAAGGCGAAGGGGAAAATAAAGCTTGCGAGTCAGACGTCGAAGATATTTTGTTATGCAAAAGGTAAATCGCAGCTTTACCCTGTTTTGATTGGATTTGTCGATAAAGGTTGGCGCGGGATTTGTGATGAGTACGTCCGCTGGCGTGATAGCTGGTTTAAGTCGCCGAAAGTCGAAGACTGGTTTAAGAAGTGTTTTATGCTTGAACATTATCATATGTTGAGCTTTCCTCCTGGCGGGCCTTTTTTGCATATAGGGGATAATACGGGGATGTTGCGAGTCGATGAGTTGATAGATGAGTTTCGCAGATTTGCTGGCGGAGTTGATATTATTGATGTTTATGATTGGATGTGTTGGCGTAGCTGGGACGATCAGTGCGGAGATTATGAGAGATATTCTCCTTATAAGAATGTTGAAATGTTCCGAAAAGCAGTGGAGATGGCTCATAAGCTTGGCGTGCGTATCGGGCTGTTTATTGCAACGAAGTTGTGCTATGAATATCAGAATCAGTGGGACACGATAGCGGGGACTCGTGATTTGGTCGTAACGGAACGAGGAACGTTTAGGCGTAATTGCGGGACGTATATGCCTTGCTGTGGCACGGAAGTTTGGCGGAAATATTTAGCTGAGATTTGTGCTCGCGGGATAAAGGAAACGGGCGCTGATTTGTTGTATCTTGATCAGTGTGGAGATGGCGAAGAATGTTGGGGCGTAACGCACGGACACAAGCCCGGCGCGATGATTCGCGATATTGAACTTTTGCACGATTTGCATAAGTATGCAGGTAAAGATGTCAAACTTTATCTCGAAGGGGCAATGGCAGATTATGCGTTGGAGGATTTTGACGCTTGTATTCCGTCAGCGGTAAGGTTCGGAAATGAAGCGTCGATGCCCGGTCGGATTGAGTTTCAGCGATTTTTCTATCCGCATATAAAATTTATGCCTCATCATACGTTTCAGCAGGGTCTTCGAGACGGTTTTCATTGGGGATACGGTTTTAATTTCTTTCAGGGAATGGGATATTTCGTCGCTTGTATGCCATCGCAGTGGGATACAGCTGGCAGAAAATTCATAACGAAAATATATAATCTTCAGCATAAATATTGGCGTGTGTTTACATCGGAAGATATCGAGGCTCTTGTAGCGACGCAAAAGCCTTATGTGTTTGCAAATCGCTTTACAAATGGCGATAAGACAATATATACGTTTTATAACGACAGTTTTGTCGGCGGAAATATTGAAGTTATGAAAATAGGAAAAAGAGAAAAATATTTTGATTTGTGGAATAATAAGGAAATTGTTCCTAAAATCGTAGGCAACGAGGCGATAATTGTTATTGATATCGAACCGAAAGGATTCGGGGCAATTCTTGT
>CAZKNI010000076.1:0-3569 GCA_964554055.1 uncultured Phycisphaerae bacterium
ATTAAAGCGTGTTTACGTTATTCTGTTATGTTATTGAATATATTTAATATTTAATTTATCGTAACAAACATTTCAACAATGAATGCATAAATAATAAATAATAATATTAAGGAAGCATATTTATTAACGTAAAAGTTTGTATTTTTACTTGAAGAATATCTTATATACCGATAAAATTATATGTTTTCAGTAAACAATTTCGAAATGTTATTAAAAATTATCGTAAAGTTTGAGGAATAGAAAGATGAAAAAGGGAATACATCCGGAATATGTAGAAGCAACGGTAACTTGCGGCTGCGGAGCGAGCTTTAAGACTCGCTCAACTTTGAAAGAAATCAAAGTCGAGATTTGCTCACAGTGTCATCCGTTTTATACAGGTAAACAAAAATTCGTCGATACTGCAGGACGAGTAGAAAAGTTCCAGCGCAAATACAATTGGGACAAGCGCAAAAAGGCAACGGAAAATTCATAGCTTATCAAATATCAGACGCCGACATGAATTTACGTACATTCCTAATGTCGGCGTTTTTTATTTTTCATTTATTAAGAAAATTAGTCGATATTTATGTAAAGAGCGATTTTTGAGAAATCGGAATTATGAGTGATATTACAACTGTCGAACAACATTTACTCGCTAAACTCGAAGAACTTGACAAAAAATTCCAGGAAATAGAAAAAGAGATGAACAGCCCGGAAATTGCTTCCGTTCCGGAAAAAATTGTCAAGTTATCAAAAGAGCACGGCAAGCTTGCGCAAATCATTACGCCATATAGAAAATATCTCGAAATAGAAGAGCAAATAAATCAGGCTAATTTAATCATTGAGGACGAATCGTCCGATAGCGAATTTCGTGAACTTGCCTACGAAGAATTGAAAGAGCTCGAACAGCAAAAACGAAATGTCTTCGAAGAAATCAAATCAGCACTTGTTACTTCTGACGATCAAAGCATTACAAGTATCATTCTTGAAATACGAGCGGGTACAGGCGGAGAAGAGGCGGCATTGTTCGCAGCTGATTTACTCAATATGTATCAGAGACTTGCGGAACGTAAAGGATTTAAAGCTGAAATTCTCGACGCTTCGCCTACCGATATGGGAGGCTTTCGAGAAGCTATACTCAATATCTCCGGGCAAGGCGTATATTCTGTATTTGGATACGAAGGAGGAGGGCATCGAGTTCAGAGAGTGCCTAAGACAGAGGCACAAGGAAGGATACATACGTCTGCTGCTACTGTAGCTGTTATGCCCGAACCTGAAAATGTCGATATTGACATCAAAAAAGAAGATGTTATCGAACACGTATCGAGAGCAGGCGGGCCAGGCGGGCAAAATGTAAATAAAGTTTCATCAGCTATCAGATTAGAACACGTTCCGAGCGGAATTGTCGTCTCAATGAGGGATGAGCGTTCGCAACACAAAAACAGAGCAAAAGCTTGGCGGATACTCAAAGCTAAACTTTACGAGCTTGAGGTTTCCAAACTTAAAGCGGAACGCGACCAGCAAAGGAGCTTAATGATTGGCTCGGGAGATAGGTCGCAGCGAATACGAACATACAATTTTCCACAAAATCGAGTTACTGATCACAGAATAAATTTGGATTTATATTGCCTTGATAAAATTCTAATGGGTGAAATGGACGAGTTAATAGAAGCTCTTCAGACCTACGACAAAGAACTCAGGCTTAAGAATCTTGAAATTTAATTAGCTGCTATCATAAAATTGCTACAAGCATTTGCCTTCCACTTATAAATCTTGACATTTGCATCGATAAATAATAGGATTTGAATTTACTTATATCAATGAATTTCAAGCGATACTGGCACTTTTACTCATTGGATTGTTAGATTATTAATAGCTTATAACAATGAAATAATACAGACAGCTTGTGTTTCGAAAATACGTTTCTCGCTATTTCGTTATAAGCTTTAAACATTACATAATAACAAATAATGATGATACGATTTTTACATAACTTGGAGTAACGGATAATGACAACACATCTTATAGAGCCTCATGGCGGAAAACTTGTTAATTTATTAGTTGATGCGGAAACAGCCAAACAGTTGAAAACACAAAGCAGAGATTGGCTTTCAGTTGATCTTACGCCTCGTCAATTGTGCGATTTGGAATTGTTAATATGCGGGGGCTTTTCTCCTCTTGAAGGATTCATGAGTCGTAAAGATTATGAGAGCGTTTGTAAAAATATGAGATTAGCGGACGGAACACTTTGGCCCATACCGATTACACTTGATATTTCAGAGGAGTTAGCGAGCCAACTAAAAATCGGAGACATATTAGCATTAAGGGATTTTGAAGGTGTTGTATTAGCAGCTTTGGAAGTCGAGGACATCTGGAAACCCGATTTACAAGAAGAAGCTAAAAAAGTGTACGGCACGACAAATACGGAACATCCAGCTGTTGCATATCTCAATCAACAAACAAAACCTTATTATGTAGGCGGAAAATTACAAGCAATGTCAGCTCCACATCATTACGATTATGTGGAGTTACGACATACTCCCGCTCGATTGAGAGAGAAATTCTCAGAGATGGGTTGGCGTAAAATTGTTGCATTTCAAACACGTAATCCGATGCATCGCGCACATCAAGAATTGACATTTAGAGCTGCAAAAGAGCTTGAAGCAAATTTGCTGATACACCCGGTTGTCGGAATGACGAAACCCGGAGACGTCGACCATTATACTCGCGTAAGATGTTATCAAGCTATTTTGCGGCATTATCCTAAAAATACGACAATGCTAAGTTTGTTGCCTCTCGCTATGCGTATGGGGGGGCCAAGAGAGGCGCTCTGGCATGCAATTATCCGCAAAAATTATGGCTGTAGCCATTTTATTGTCGGACGCGATCATGCAGGGCCGGGAAGCGATTCTAACGGCAAACCTTTTTACGGCCCGTATGACGCACAGGAGCTATTAAAACAGCACAAGGAAGAATTGGGTATCGAAATGGTGCCATTCAAATTAATGGTTTATCTCGAAGAACAAGATGAATATGTTCCTATCGATGAAGTTCCGGAAGGCATAACACCAAAATCGCTCTCGGGAACGGAATTGAGAAAAAGACTGGCTGAAGGACGCGAGATACCTTCTTGGTTTTCATATCCGGATGTAATCGAGGAATTGCGAAAAACATATAAGCCACGTGCCCAGCAGGGATTTACCGTTTTCTTTACCGGTCTGCCAAGCTCAGGCAAATCGACGCTTGCAAATGTTTTGATGATAAAATTATTGGAAATGGGGGGCAGGCCTGTTACATTGCTTGACGGAGACCTTGTACGAAAGCATCTGTCGTCGGAACTCGGATTTTCCAAAGAACATCGCGATATTAATATAAGACGAATAGGATTTGTAGCTTCGGAAATCACGAAGAACGGCGGAATCGCGATTTGTGCTCCGATAGCGCCTTATGAAGACGTACGCAAAGAAGTCCGCGAAATGATAGAGCCTAAAGGCGGATTTATTCTTGTGCATGTTGCTACGCCCTTGGAAATATGCGAGCAAAGAGATAGAAAGGGTTTGTATGCAAAAGCAAGAGCTGGCATTATTAAG
>CAZKNI010000077.1:0-5790 GCA_964554055.1 uncultured Phycisphaerae bacterium
CTGCAAACATTACACTTTTTCTCCTCGTTATTTAGATTATTTTGTATGTGTTATTTTATAAGGCGAAACACACAACGAAATCAAAAATACAAAAATAATCGTCCTTTCCTTATCTTTCAGCTGCTATATCTTATAAGAAGCTCTTTCATTTGTCTGACAGCTTCCCTTATTCCAACAAAAATAGCACGTGATATTATGCTATGCCCTATGTTAAACTCACAAAATCCCTCGAGCTGTGCAACTTTTTCTACATTCCTATACGTTAATCCGTGCCCCGCATGTACAATCAATCCCGATTGCCTACCTATATCTATTCCTTTCTCTAAATCCCTTAATGCACGAACTTCAGCTCTCGCGTTTTTGGCATTCGCATAGGCACCTGTCCATAACTCTATAGCGTCGAACCCTAACTCAGCTGACGTCTTTATTTGGCTCTCATCAGGTTCGATAAATGCACTCACAATACAACCCGCTTTATGTAATTTTTCAACAGCTTGAGCTACTCTGCGTTTGAGTTTCACAACATCAAGCCCCCCCTCCGTCGTTATTTCTTCTCGCTTTTCCGGAACAAGCGTACATTGTTCAGGCTTTAATTGCATTGCTATTCGAACAATAGACGACGCTATTGACATTTCAAGATTAAGCTTAACGCCTACCGTTTCTTTGAGCAACTCGACATCTCTGTCCTGAATATGTCTTCTGTCCTCTCGAAGATGAACTGTTATCCCGTCAGCTCCGCCAAGCTCAGCCTCGACAGCTGCCCAAACAGGATCAGGCTCATCCGTCATTCGTGCCTGTCGAATTGTTGCAACATGATCAATATTTACACCTAATTGTATCATAGATAGCTTCTCTTTATCGAGTAATATTGAAGATTAATAATATTAGAGTAATTAAACTGTTATCCGTAATGCTCTTCCTTAACCTGTTCTATGAGTTCTTTCGGGATTCCGATGTCAGCTACTTCTATTTTGCCGACGTAGGGCTCCGATTCGACCGTCAAAAATGCGTCTTTTATCTCAACAAAAGTAACCGTAAGATCCGCTTTAACCGTTGTTTTCGACGGTGCACCGGCATAACAATCAAGCCCCGAAGGAATATCTATTGAAACAATAGGCTTAGCGGATTCGTTTATCTTGTTTATCAAATAATCGATTGGCGAATGTACCTGTCCGGTAAACCCCGTTCCCAACAAAGCATCAATCACAAGAACCGATTCCGCTAAAACATCGTCAACATCATCTATCGATAAAACAGGCAACTCCATACGTTTAACAATGTTATAATTCGTCAAACCGTCGCCTCTGAGCTTTTCAATAGGACAGCTAAGGATTATTTTGATTATATAGCCGGCATTATGAAGATGTCTGGCAACGACAAACCCGTCGCCACCGTTATTGCCAGGCCCGCAACAAATTGCAACAACTTTACCTTTGAGATTGGAATACATCTCGGAAATGATTTTGCTCGCATTAGCCCCTGCGTTTTCCATCAGAATTATTGATGGCATTGCATATTGCTCTACCGCTAACTGGTCGATTCTTCGTATCTGCTGACAAGTTAATGGACTCATTGTCAAAACCTCACTTTAAACAATTTATTTTGTTAATTCCATATACTTGCAGTTTACCTTACTTGCTGCTAAAATCAAGCTTTGATGTAAAAAAGCTGGCAATTTCTATGAAAGATATGAGCTATCGACAACTTACAATTATCGCTGATGCCAAGCTTAAAGATTCGCTCTCTGAAAGCTTACCGAATTCAATATGCAAGTTTCCCGAATTGAAATTTAATTTTATTTTCATTAAAACTCTTAATTTTAACGAAGACGCTTTATCTTCATCCGATTTTTATACTCGTTTCTCTACGAGAGAAATAATTCTCTCGAGGGATTTCGGAACTGATGCAAATCTCAAATCAGGCATTGATACAATCGACACAAATTTTACAGACGCAGCTATTCTTATACTTTGTAATAACGTAAATTCGGAAAAATTAACGAACATAATAAATGCCTATCTAAAAGGATTTGATATCGTATTTTTAGCTCCGAAAAATGTCTGTTATGCTGAAATTCTCTTAATCGGCGGGAATGCATTAAAAATTATGCAATCAATTTCAGAGCCAGATATAAATATTCAAGAATTAGCCGAATGGATAGGATTCGAACAAACAACAATAACATATAATAAACAGTTGACGTCATCGGAAAAATTAAAATACAAATTCAAAAATCTTCTTTCTTCTTCATCATTATTTTTTCAGCTGAGCACTTCGATTTATTTTGCAATAGCCCTGCTTCTATTCTCCGCTATTAGCTTTATCGGGGGATATTTTATCTCGTTAGCTACATTGACAATTATAATGGCAGCAATAATATTATCAGCTATCGCTCTTATAGGAACATACATAAACAGAATACATTTACAGACATTAAACAGACCCTTATATATAATAAGAGAAAAGATGAATTTGTAAAAATAGGGTTTTCCTGCGTATGAAAGACAAAGATTGGCAATCAGAAATCAATCGGTTAAAAGCTCGTGAACGTAAAGCTCGCCAAATTCTCGGCGTAAGCGAACGGGCTAGCTTAGATGAAATCAAACGTGCTTGGCGTGAGAAGAGCTTGACATATCATCCCGACCATAATCGCGACAATCCGTCAGCTCACAAGCAATTTATTCTCGTCAATTGTGCATACAAATTCTTGCTCGAAGGAACGGGATGCGACGAACTCGACGAGCAAGACACATTAACAAAAGAAAAATTATCAATAAACGGGAAATATCGGATAGATAATGCCTGGGGATATTTCGCTTGGTGGCGAGAAAATTATTTTTCAGAAGATAATAAAACGGAAGACAAAAAAGGAATTTCTGCGATGTCACACGAAAATTATTCGAAGAAACAGATTATGGAGAAAACTCTCGCTTATTTGGACAGAGCTGGAATTATCTTAACAGACAAAGAAAAACAAAACATTGAAATTGCGGATTTGGGACTAAACGACATAAAACACATCGGACTTGAAATTATTACTTATGTCAACACTCAACGATGTTGTGCCAAGGAAATTGTCTTATTCGAATGGCAGATATGCCCGGAACATCGTCATCCTCCTTTCGATGATAATCCCGGAAAAGAAGAGACATTTCGATGTCGATGGGGACAAGTCTATTTATATGTTCCGGGAAAACCGGTATCTTCTCCGAAAGCTAAAATACCGGATAAATACAAGCAATATTTTACGGTCTGGCATGAAATTGTTCTCAATCCCGGCGAACAATACACGCTTGAGCCTAACACTCTTCACTGGTTTCAAGCCGGCCCGCAAGGAGCTGTTATCTCGGAATTTTCAACACAATCCCGAGATGAACTCGATATTTTTACGAATCCTAATATAAAACGAATATAAGAAATAAACAAAAGAGTAATCAATGAACATTCGCAAACGGAAAAAAAAGCAAATTTTTGTCAAACACATTGCCATCGGCGGAAACGCTCCGATAAGCATTCAATCTATGACAAATACATTGACATATAAAGTCGATGCAACCTTAAAACAGATTCAAGAATTAACTGACGCCGGCGCTGAAATTATCAGGCTGGCTGTCCCTACGAAAAAAGACACACATGCCCTCGAAAAAATCATCCAATCAACAAATATTCCGATTGTCGCAGATGTCCATTTTCACTTCGAAAGGGCAATCGAAGCAATCGAGGCGGGCGCGCACAAGATTCGTTTGAATCCCGGTAATCTTCGGGACAAACAAAAATTGAAAAAGGTAATATCAGCTGCTAAAAATGCTAACATCCCAATACGTATCGGCATCAATGCAGGCTCGATAAGAACAGCAAATGAATTGAAAAAGAAAATTACAAGAGAAAGATTATTGAACCTGATTTTCAAAGAGCTTGACAGTTATGTTGCTTTCTTTGAGAAAAATAGATTTGAAAATCTCGTATTGTCCGCAAAAAGCCCTTCTGTCACAGAAACAATCGAGATATACAGAAAGCTAAACAAGCGTTACGAATATCCGCTTCATTTGGGCCTGACTCACGCAGGAACGATTGCAACAGGTGCGATACGCTCTGCAAGTGCAATCGCTATTCTACTGGCGGAAGGAATAGGCGATACGATAAGAGTATCGTTAAGCGGCGAGCCAACAGAAGAGATTTTTGTTGCCAAAGAAATCTTATCCGCTCTTGACTTAAGAAAATTTTCATCGCCCGAACTTATCTGTTGTCCGACGTGCGGACGTTGCGAAGTCGATTTACCGAAACTCGCAAGCCAAATAGAAAAACGTTTGCGCAACATTCACAAACCCCTAAAAATTGCAATTATGGGATGTATCGTTAACGGACCGGGAGAAGCAGCTGACGCTAATATTGCACTTATCGCTGGAAGGGATTGCGGATTTATATATGTTGACGGCAAACGGCAAGAACGAATCAAGCCAAGGCAATTTCTTCACACACTCATAAAATATATTCGACAATACGAAGGCAACGATGACAATGAATAATGAAGGATACGATTATGAATGTAACGAGCATTTTTGATATTCTCGAGCCTGTAATGGTCGGGCCAAGCTCGAGCCATACAGCTGGAGCTGCCAAAATAGGGTTGTTAGCTCGTTCTGCTTTTGGGAAAACACCCGAACATGCAAAAATCACTCTTTTCAACTCTTTCGCACAAACGGGCAAAGGACACGGAACAGATAAAGCTATATTAGCAGGCTTACTGGGAATACAGCCTGATGATATTAATCTGAAAAATTCGATAATTTTGGCAAAGAGGAAGGGATTAAATTTCGAATTTTTAAAGTCGGAATCCAAAGATGATATTCACCCGAACACCGCCAAACTTGTATTATCAAATAAAAATGAAAAAATAGAGATATGGGCATCAAGCCTCGGTGCAGGCAGAGTCAAGCTATGGCAGATAGACGAATTTCGATGCGATTTGGACGGAACGAGCCCCGCTATCCTTATCTGGCATAGGGATAAACCCGGGATAATCGGACGTGTTGCTTCTGTTTGTGGCGAACTTAAAATAAATATAAGCAATTTCAATTCTGCACGGAGCAAGCCGGGCGGCAATGCCCTTATGAGTGCTATTCTCGACCAAATGCCTACCGAAAAACTTATTCACACGCTACAAAAAATAGACGACATACAGGCAATTAAAATCGTAAAACCCGTAACGACACTTCGACAAAAAGGCATTTTCGAAATCCCAAATGAAATGTACGAACATGATATACCCGCTGAAGATTTTGCAGAACAGATAATAGCATTGGAAGCGCAAGCTACTAATACGCCCGTTGAACAAATTGTCAACCGATTCGATTATCTAATCAAAATCATGCGAGAATCAATTGAAACGGGACGCAATTCGCAAGAACTCTCGAATAGCGGGCTTGTAGGAATTGAACATGCATTATGGCGGGAATATTACAAAAATCAAAAGACGATTACTTGTAAATTGCTCAATGAAATCATCACAGACGCCCTTTCGGTCGCAAGCTTAAATGCCAAAATGGGAAGAATAGTTGCAGCTCCGACAGCGGGCGCATCGGGCATCGTTCCAGCTGTACTGCTCAACGTCGCTACACATTTAAACTGCAATGAAATGAAAATTTCCAAAGCACTCGCAGTCGCCGGAATTGTCGGCGCGATGATAGGCAAGGGAGCTTCGCTTTCCGGTGCCGAGTGTGGCTGCCAGGCGGAATGTGGCTCAGCATCAGCAATGTCAGCTGCTTGTGTTTGTTTTCTAAAAGGAAAATC
>CAZKNI010000078.1:0-7508 GCA_964554055.1 uncultured Phycisphaerae bacterium
TAGATTCAAAAAGCCTATGAACATGCCCGTAAACATCAAAATTTATATGTCATCTATACTGAATTTTTTCCGATATAGATTCCGGTTTATTCGTATTTTTTAGGAGGAAATAACCATTTCGTCGAATTTAAGAATTAATGAAGCAATTAGAGTTCCGAAAGTGATAGTAATTTCGGAAACAGGTGAACAAATAGGAATAATTCCAACTCGCGAAGCACTTGCCAGAGCAATTTCCGTCGGATTAGATTTAGTCGAGGTCGCACCTAAAGAAAATCCCCCTGTCTGTAAAATCATGGATTACGGCAAATGGAAATATCAGCAGCAGAAAAAACTTCATCAAACCAAAAAGAAACAGCATGCTCACGAAATGAAGGAACTGAGAATACGCCCCAAAACCGATCAACACGACTTACAAATAAAAATTAACAAAGCGCGTGCATTTTTGGAAGAAGGACATAAAGTGCAATTCACGATGATGTTCAGAGGCAGAGAAAGACAGCATCCGGATATCGCTAAAGATATATTCAACGGAATCACGGAACAATTAGCGGATATATCTCAACCGGAAAAAGAATCTCGATTCGAAGGCAGGCGAATGTTTATTGTTCTCGCCCCGGGAACAAAGAAAACAGCGTCAGCTTCAAAAAAATCAGAGAATGTATCCCAAAAACAAGCTGAAAACAAAGCCCAAACGGAGCCTGCCAATGACAGCGGAAAAGACATGTAAAATCGGATTCATTGGCGCAGGAAACATGGCATATGCTATATGCAAGAGCATCATAAATGCAGGTTTATATTCATCCGAAGAAATATCCATCTATGATGTCGATTTACATAGATTAAATATTTTCAAAGACGAATTCAGTGTCAATGTTGACGAGAGCAATTCTTCACTCACGAGAAAAACTCAATGTATAATATTAGCAGTTAAGCCTCAACACATAGCGCAAGTGCTCGATGAAATTCAGCCAAACGTCCGGGAATCTCAGCTTATAATTTCCATCGCTGCGGGCATATCGACAAAATACATTGAAACGAGATTAGGAAAAGCAATCCCTGTCATCAGGACGATGCCAAATACTCCTTTAATGTACGGAGCGGGCACAACAGCTCTGTGCAAAGGGCAATACGCAAATGACAAGCATTTGGAGTTCGCACAAAAGCTGTTCCGCTCTGCCGGATTAACTCTCGTCGTTGAAGAAGAAATGATGGACGCAATAACAGCCCTTAGCGGCTCGGGACCCGCCTATTTCTTTTATCTTGTTGAAGCTATGATACAATCGGCAATAGAACTCGGGCTTGACGCTGAACTCGCTAAAAAACTGTCCGCTAACACCGGACTCGGCGCTATGAAAATGCTCATGCAGTCGCAATCAGACCCCCAAGAGCTTCGCAGACGAGTCACTTCGCCAGGCGGAACAACAGAATCAGCTATTTCGGTACTCGAAGCGGAAAATGTTAAACGCTCGTTTATTGAAGCGATAAAATCAGCTGCCAAAAGAAGCAAGCAACTCGGATTATAATACTGTTAACAAATACAACAATAAATGTCTCCAAATAATAATATTAATCTGACAAAAATTATCTCTAAAAGTAAAATGGGCGTTAAAATACGTATTAAAGTTTCGCCCGGAGCCTCCAAAACAAAAATTATAGGACCGTATGGCGATGCTCTTAAAGTATCATTGAATGCTCCGCCCGAAAAGGGAAAAGCGAATCATGCTTTAATAAAATTAATTGAGAAAACTTTTGACGTTTCAAAACAGCAAATACAAATTGTCAGCGGCCAAACATCCAAAGTCAAGATTCTCGAAATAAAGCATATTGATATATCCACTTGCCTGTCAAAAATTAACGCAATTCTATGATTTTTTTATCTTGTCGGAATTTTACCCGTAATTGACATATAATTAATATGGACATTTACCAAATGAGAATGTCTTGACAAATTCAGCTCAATGAACGATAATAAAATTATGAGCAATAGAGTTTTCAATATCTCGAAATACAAGGCTTTGGGGGAATTGGTAGAACAGCTTCGCTTTACTCCCGCTAATACATTGCTCGAGCATAGCTATCGCGCGGAACATTTAATTCAGCTGATTCGTCCGGATAAAAAATATCCTTATGATTTTGTATGTTATAAAATTACCGATTTTAAACCAAAAGAGATTCTCAATCCCGTATTAATCTCGGGAAAAGATTTAATAAATGATATTGTTATTTTTATAAATCAAATAACACAAACATATCCGGTACAAATCAACAATTTACCGGAAAAAGCAATTCAGCTCAATTCTCTTGCAAAAGAATTGGGTATTTCGAACAAAACGCTAAAACGTTGGGGCAAATTCGGACTCGCCAGGCGCGTCGTTGTTACCGAAAAAGGCATAAAAGAAAACATAATCTTATCGAGTACTTGGAACTGGTTTTCCAAAAAATATGAAACCAAAATAGCCCGTGCGAACGCATTTACTCACATAAGCGAAACTCAAAAACAAGCTATCATCGAACAAGCCAAATATTTATATCAAGTTGCAGGTTTATCACGTTATCAAACGGAGCTACGAATAGCAAAACAAACAGGCAGAGCTCGCGAAACAATCAGATATATTCTCAAAAATCATGATGCTGACGCAGGTCCCGAAGACAGAATTTTCCCGTCGAAACAAAAAATCACACCCAAAACAGCTTGGCGAATTTATCAGATGTTTCGTAAGGGAATATCCGCTAACGAGTTAGCTCATATTTTTGGACGCAGCACTCAAACAATTTACCGAATTGTAAATCAGATTAGATGTGAATATTGGCGAAACAGGCAAATCGAATACATATATAGCCCGGAGTTCGACCTGCCAGGCGCAGAATCTTCTATTCTGCCAGCGGAGAGCATAGCTGTCGCTAAACAATCTTCGGACGAACGATATACACCCTTGAATAAAGCTCAGGAATATGCGCTGTTTCGACTTTATAATTATCTCAAATGGCAAATTGAACGAATTTTAAAGCCTTATTTAAACAGCTCAACGATACCCGCTCGAGTATTGGATAAACTGGACGAACTCGACTCAAAAGCGAAAACGGTCAAAGATAAACTCGTATTAGCTAATCAGCCTCTTTTGATGAGCATAGCGAAGAAACATCAACATTGTCCGCTAAGCTTTGAAGAACTCATAAGTGAAGGTTTAAGTCCACTCATGAAGTCAATAGAAAAATTCGATTTCACTCGCGGCTATAAATTCAGCACGTATGTTTCTTGGGCAATTATGAAACACTTTGCGCGCATAATAGGTGAAGCATCGACCTTGAAACATCAATATCAGCTGATTGACAGAGAAGACATCGAAAAAGCTGAACAAGGAATAATGGATATTGATAAAGAACAAGCTTACGCAAACAGTGTAGCTGTCCAAAATGCTCTTGCAAAACTTAATGAACGAGAACGCCACATATTAGAAAATAGATTTGGAATCGACAGAAACGCTGAACCTTTGAGCTTATCCAAATTGGGGTTAAAATTAGGCATCACAAAAGAACGAGTAAGGCAAATCGAATCGCGAGCCATGGACAAGCTATATGATATTCTAAAAAACACAAACTCATCTAACAAATAATGTTTTACAATTTTAATTGTCCGATTTTTCATTTCACATTTACCGGTTTTTAATTAAGATTATTTGATATAGGATTTTTGTTGTTTTTTCTTTAGCGTATGATTTTGAGCAATTCGACGAACAAAAACAAAAGGAAACAAATGTGAGCAAAAAAATAACCTTAAATCCGCCGAGAGGAACTCGAGATTATTATCCGGAATTAATGGCTAAATTACGCTGGATTTTCGAGACATGGCGAGATGTGAGCGTTCAGCACGGATTCGTCGAATATGACGGACCTATATTTGAAAATTTGGAATTGTTTCAAATAAAGTCGGGCGAAGAGATAGCTTCGCAATTGTTTCATTTTGAAGACCGTGGCGGACGAGCTCTCGCTATCAGGCCCGAAATAACTCCTACTCTCGCAAGAATGATTGCTCAAAAAGCAAATTCTCTGCCCAGGCCCGTGAAATGGTTTTCGATTCCCCGATTATGTCGGGCGGAACGTCCTCAGCGAGGCAGGCTCCGTGAATTTTTTCAATGGAATATCGATATCATAGGCTCCGATAGCGTTTTAGCTGATGCTGAATGTATGTTCGTAGCTATTGACTTTTTGAGAAAAGTCGGCCTCGGAGCAGATACAATAGAACTTAAAGTCAATAGCAGAACGATTATTTCTTCACTTCTTATCGATGCAAATATAAGTGAAAGTCGGCACGAACACATCTTTGCCATTATGGACAAATACGAAAAACTTTCTACACAGCAATTTGATGAGTATGCGAAGGAACAAGGACTCTCCGCTGATGAACTCTCAGCTGTTAAAGATATCCTCAAGCTGCCCGATTTGGATTCCGTCAAAACTCTTGTAAAGTCGCAGCAAAGCAGAGATGAACTCGATAAGCTCAATCAGCTCTGCGAATATTTATCCGCTTTCGGTATAGAGGATTATTTCGCTTATCGTCCCTCTGTTGTACGAGGATTAGCTTATTATACGGGAATCGTATTCGAAATATTTGACAGAAGCGCAAAGCTCCGTGCAATTGCAGGCGGCGGAAGATATAATCACTTAATAAAACTTTTCAACGGCCCGGACATGCCCGCAACGGGTTTCGGTATGGGCGATGTCGTTTTACTCGAATTGCTAGAAGAGCTTGAGAAAGTTCCCGATTTTTCCAAACAGTCTTGCTGCAAATTTTTTATAATAGATGCTGACAAACAATGTTTTAATATCGTCCTCAAAATTGCAGCTGACTTGCGTAAACAAAATATATCCGTTAGCTATTCCGCAAAACGACAATCACTCGGAAAACAATTAAAATCGGCAAATCAAAACGGGGCACAATTTGCTATTATTGTCGGGCAAGAAACACAAACAAAAAATATCATCACAATAAAAAACCTAAAAACATCACAGCAACAGCAGATAAGATTAAACGATTTTCTCTCGAAAGCAAATGAAATCGAACAATCATTATGAACTTGCTTTTCGCGAAATGCTTCGACAAAGAAAGATTTCATACGTTGAAGTCAACGAGGCTCATCGTTCATCTTTCGCTAATGTTCAGCTGAAAAGTTTCGATTTTATTGTCTATTTGCCCGATAAACGCAACCTTATTGTCGATATAAAAGGCAGAAAAGCAAAGCCCGGCAAAAAGAAAGATTGGCTTTTCGACCCTTGGGTTACACAAGAAGACATAAAATCACTCGAAACATGGCAGCATATTTTCGGAGAGACATTTTGCACGAGTTTCGTATTTGCATTTTGGCTTAGCGAAAGAAATAGCGTTAGCTTATTCGAATCATTTGAATTAAACGACAGATATTACAGATTCCTTGCGATTCATCTCAATGATTATCGCCAATATATGAAAACCCGTTCGCAAAAATGGAAAACCGTTACGATTCCAAGAGCTACCTTTACGGAATTAGCTTTTGACTTTTGTCAATTGTTAGGCTGATTAGCTTGATGTGCCTGATTGACAAGAAACAAGACAGCCATTCTGACAGCTAACCCGTTTGTTACTTGTTTGAGTATAGCGGAATTCGCTCCGTCTGCAACTTCCGAAGTAAGCTCAACGCCCCGATTGATGGGGCCGGGATGCATAACAAGCACATCTTTTTTTGCCTTTGACATTCGTTCCGCATTTAAACCGAACAGCCTAGTGTATTCTTCCACAGAAGGAAAAACGTTCGAAGTTATTCGTTCTCGCTGAACTCTCAACATATTGATTACATCAACTTGCGGAATTATATCATCAAGATTATAGCTTATCTCGACACCCATTGCCTTCATTGACGACGGAACAAGTGTCGTCGGACCCACGAGAATAACTTGTGCCCCGAGTTTGGTCAAGCCCCATATATTACTCCTTGCAACTCTGCTGTGAACTATATCCCCTACAATCGCAATTTTCAATCCTTCTATACGCCCTTTAAGTTGACGAATTGTAAACATATCGAGCAACGCTTGAGTCGGATGTTCGTGTGCTCCGTCGCCCGCATTTACAATAGGCGTTTTGATACATCTTGCAAGATAATGCGGCGCACCCGGCGCAGAGTGCCTGATAACGATAACGTCAACACCCATAGCCTCGATATTTTTCGCTGTATCCACAAGGGTTTCTCCTTTTGAAATACTGGAAACCTTTGCGGAAAATTCTATAACATCGGCGCTAAGTCTGCTGGCAGCTAATGAGAAACTTGTTCTTGTGCGAGTCGAATCTTCGAAAAATAAATTGACAACGACTCTTCCCCGCAATGCAGGCACTTTTTTTATGCTTCTGGTCGAAACATCCGTAAAAGTCTCAGCTGTATCGAGTATATGAAGAATTTCTTCACGAGACAATTCTTCGAGACCTAACAAATGTTTGCGTGCCCACAAAAATTTCGCTTCCGTTTTTCTACGCGCCATCATAAAAATCAGTCTCGCAAAATTATTCCGTCCTGCCCGTCCGTCTCTTTAAGCATTACTTGAACATGTTTAGCGGGACTCGATGAAGACAGTTTTAGCCCTACAAAATCAGCTTGTATCGGAAGCTCTCGCCCGCCTCTGTCAACAAGCACTGCCAACCTTATCGCCTTCGGGCGCCCGATATCCATCAAAGCATCAAGAGCTGCTCGCACCGTCCTGCCGGTAAATAATACATCATCGACAAGCAATATGATACAATCGGTTATATCAAAATTTATTTCGGTCGCACGAACTCTCGCCTGTCCGCCCATCCGATTCAAATCGTCTCGATAAAGAGTTATGTCCAATATGCCTTGATTCGAAATTTTTATATTTTTTGCCTTCAACAACTTTGCCAGCCTGTTCGCCAAGATATCCCCGCGCGAACGAATCCCGATAATAGCAATCGTCTCATCACACAACAAGCTCGAGACCTGCTCTGCCAGATTATCCAAAGCGGTTTGCACTTTTAATTGTTCGCCTTCATCCGTTTTCGACATAAATAATCGATTCTATTCATCGTCCAAAATTTCAATCGTCTCGAAAGGCTTACCCGAAAGAAATTCCAAACTTGCGCCGCCTCCCGTCGAAACATGTGTCATCTTATCCGCTAAACCCGCTTGCTTTACAGCAGATGCGCTGTCGCCTCCACCTATTACGCTAATGCCTCCAGCTTCGGTAACAGATGCAACCGCCTGTGCAACCTCAAACGTACCTTTATCAAACGGACTTATTTCAAATGCGCCTACGGGGCCATTCCACACAACCGTCTTAGCGGATTTAATTATCTCGCAGAACATCTTAACTGTTTCGGGCCCAATATCCAATCCCTGCCAGCCATCTTCGATTTCTCCCTTACAAACTTTTGTTTCGGTACCCTCTTTAAATTCTTTTCCGCAAACCGTATCGACCGGCAACACGAGCTTATCGCCACCTTCTGCCAATAACTCTTTGGCAAGCTC
>CAZKNI010000079.1:0-6249 GCA_964554055.1 uncultured Phycisphaerae bacterium
GGGTATGTTGTATATACCGCAAGAGATGGGAGAAGAATCAAATGCTGAAAATCCGAAATTTTCCACAAGCGATCCTGCTCTTGCCAACGAGTCCGCGAACGTTGGCGGACACGGAACATCCGAATATTATCTGATACGAGATTTTTTAGACGCTGTTGAACAAAACAACAATCCGCCTATCGATATTATTCGTGCCCTCGATTTTACGATACCCGGAATTATCGCTCATCAATCGGCAATGTCGGGCGGAAAGTGGCTTGATGTGCCAATATATAATTAGGAAAGGTAAACGAAATATGAAATCATCGACAAAATTGGCGATTAACGGTGGAGACAGAGTTATTCCTGAAGGTGCGGTCAAGAAATGGCCTCCTGTGGACAAATCCGATGAACAAATGATTTTAAGCTCTTTATATGGCGAAAATCACGCATCGGGTACGAATACCAAAAAATTCGCAACAGAGTTCGCTCAATGGAATGGGAATAAATATTCCATCTTCACTAATAGCGGGACAGCTGCCCTGCATATGGGAATAGCTGCTTGCAACGTCGGCGCGGGCGATCATGTATTGGTTACCGCATATTCGTGGTCGTCAAGTGCAACGTGCATTTTACATCATAATGCGATACCGATTTTCGTCGATATCGATTTCGATACGATGAACATAGATGTCAATAAAGTCGAAGCTGCTATAACATCGCGAACAAAAGCAATCATTGTTGTGCATCTTCACGGGCTTGCTGTAAATATGGACAGGGTAATGCAGATAGCACGCAAGCATAACTTGAAAGTAATCGAAGATGCATGTCAAGCTCACGGCGCACTTTTCAAAGGAAAGAAAGTCGGAACGCTGGGCGATTGTGCTGCATTCAGCTTCAATCAGAACAAATGTCTTTGTACCGGCGAAGGCGGAATGTTCGTAACCGATAACGAAGAAATGTTGCAAAGAGCAGCTAAACTCTGGAGTTTTGGTGAAACAAGCACGCCATACGAAGACCGTGATTATCATGCTTATGCACTTGGATGGATGTACAGAGGTAATGATATGACAGCAGCCTTCGGCAGAGCTCAGCTTGCAAAATTAGATGATTACCTAAAAATTCAACGAGAAAATGCAGCTGTTCTCAATAACAAACTTAAAAATGTAAAAGGTCTAATTCTTCCGACAGAGCCTAAAGGATATACCCACAACTGGTATAATTACACTTGCAGAATCGATATGAACGCAATCGGATGGAATGGCGAACCTGCCATTATGAGAGATGCTATAATGAAAGCAATTCAAGCGGAGGGCGTGCCCGTAGGAATTTGGCAAAGATTCATTTTACCGGAAATGACGGTCTTTCAGGCAAAAAATGCTTACGGAAAGGGAACGCCATGGACATTCGACAATGCAGGCGAAGGTGTGGAATATAATCCCGAAAATTATCCCGTAGCAAAAAGACACTGCGAGTTACATTTTGGAATGACAATGCCTCTGCGAGCTCCTAACAGAACCGATTTAGCTGAAAAAATAGCGGATGCTTTTATAAAAGTTTTTGAAAATATCGAACAGATTGATGTTGAAAGGATAAAATAATGAACAATCATGCACAAAAAATTCTTATCGGATGGGCTAAAAGGGACATCACTCCCGACAAGCCGGTTTCACTCTGGGGACAGCATTGCGTCCGGATTTCCGAGTATGTCAACGATTCCTTAAATGCGACCGCGCTGGCTTTGGAATCGGACGACCGGACACAGCGGGCGATTATGGTCTCGATTGATTCCATAGCGGTGGAAAATGAGATAAGAAATAAATGTAGGGAAATCCTAAAAGCTCAGCTGAATGATTTCAATCCGTCGATGCTGTTCATCAATGCTACTCATACACATACATGTCCGGTGCAATCCAACAAACAATATCCCAAGCAGGCTGAGAATGTTATGACTGCGGAAGAATATTCCGATATACTGGTCAGCGGAATTACCGAAGCAGCTATCGAAGCGTGGAAAAAGAGGGCACAAGGCGCTATAAGCTGGGGATGCGGACATGCGGTTGTCGGATTCAATCGGAGGGCAACCTATTTTGATGGAACATCCAAAATGTATGGAAATACCGATGACCCGAACTTTTCGCACATTGAAGGATATGAAGATCATAGCGTCGAATTGATGTTCACTTATGATGCCAACAAAAAACTTACCGGAATGATTATAAATGTAGCATGTCCGTCTCAGGTAACCGAAGGACAATATTTTGTATCTGCGGATTATTGGCATGAAGTAAGAGAAGAGATAAAATCGCGATATGGGCAAGATATTTTCGTTTTACCTCAATGTTCAGCTGCCGGTGACCAATCACCTCATCTGATGCTGAGAAAACAAGCGCAGATACGTATGCTCGAACTTAAAGGACTCTTATCCGAAGGCGATATATCCTCTCGGAGGGCTGTCGGTATGGCTGAGCGTATTGAAATCGGACGTAGAATTGCTAATGCAGTAGATGACATTTTTCCTCTTGCGTCTAAAGATATTCGCGAAATCGTACCTTTTGAGCATAAAAATATTATCCTTGAGTTGCCCGTGAGAATGGTAACCGACGAAGAATTAGCCTTTGCCGGAGAACAGGTAGCACATTATAAAGAACAACTCGAAAAATGTGAACCGAATCCCGCCAGCCGCGATTATTCTTCTAATTACATCCAATTGCACAGATTTCAAGATGTAATCGACAGATATGAAAGACAAAAGAAGGAAAAAACTTTATCGACGGAAACACACATCATTCGATTGGGCGATATCGCTTTCGCGACAAATAGATTTGAATATTTTCTTGATTACGGCATAAGAATCAAGGCTCGCAGCAAAGCGATACAAACATTTATAGTTCAGCTAGCCGGTGAAGGTTCCTATCTGCCAACCGAGCGTGCCGTTAAGGCAAAAAGCTACGGAGCAGGCATCGAAAGCAATCTTGTCGGCCCTGAAGGTGGGCAGGTGATTGTCGATGAATCGGTAAAAGTGATAAACAGTATGTTTGAGGAGTAAAAAATAATAATGAAATATTCGATGATGACTTACACGATAGCAAGACAGGCAACAGACGGCAAACCGGATATGGTCGATATATGCAGATTTGCGAAGGAATTAGGCATTGATGCAATGGATCAATGTGGGCTTTACGGATACGACCCGAAAGAAATTCGCAGAATAGCTGACGATTATGATATAAAAATCATTTGTTATACATTTTCAGCTAATCTGAATTTTCCCGATGCAGAATCGCGCAAACCCGGTCTTGAAGCTATTCGTGAGGGACTTGAGATAGCACATATATTAGGTGCTCCGATAATTATGCTGCCAATTGGCGGAAAGAAAGAGCTTACTCGCCAGCAGAGCAGAAAGAATGTAATAGAAGGGCTGAAGGAAGCGGCAAAACTCGCAACAGCTGCTAATATAAAACTCTCTGCTGAACACTTTACCGGTGTTGATGCTCCTTTCCTGACATCATCTGATATGAAAGAAGCTATCGAACAAATTCCCGATTTTTATGTTACTTACGATGCAGGTAACGTATTGATTGCAGGCGAAAACCCTGTTGATAGCTTTCTTAAAACCAAAAACAAAATCATTCACGCACATTTCAAAGATTGGACGCACGCCCAAACGGATGGATGCGAAGTTGGAGCTGCAAGAAAAGGACTTGATGGAAAATTTTATTGCGCCGCCTTGATTGGTGAGGGATTAGTCGATTATCCGCGTGTATTGCAAACAATGAAAGATGCTGGCTATGATGGCTATATAAATATCGAGTACGAAGGCAATAAATATTCAGCCAAGCAGGCGGTACGCCTTGCTCTCGATTATCTCCGTCAGGTCGAACAAAATTTATAATATCCTCTTGTTTCAAAAAATAGCTTTTCGTGAGAAGTGCAGCTAAGTGTAATTTTTTGCTGATTTAGCTGAAATTTTGAAAATTTTCACTTGCAAAATTATTTTTTGTCGATATAAAATACAAGTTAAATGCGGGTGTAGCTCAGTGGTAGAGCGTCACGTTGCCAACGTGAATGTCGTGGGTTCGAATCCCATCACCCGCTTTTTTTAATTTTTTATTTTCCGTATTTGTTTGTAAATGCCTGTTTTTTAAGGGTTTATTTTTGCAAACAGCAAAAGGGTCAGCTCTATATATTTTATCCCCTGTAGGGTAACTGTCTGCTTTTTAAGGGTTTATTTTTTGCAAATGCTTGTTTTGTAACTGTTCGCTTTTCAGATGTTTGCTTTTGTAAATCCATCTTTTGTAACTGTTTGTTTTATAGATGCTTATTTTATTTTTGTAAATGCTTGCTTTTGCAAGTATTTTTAAGTGTTTGCTTTTGTAAGTGTTTGTTTTGCAAGGGTTTATTTTTGTGAATAGTTGCTTTTGCAATTGTTTTGTTTGTATATTTTAGCAGCTTATCATTTTTTGCGGGGTATTTTAAAGTCTTTTGATATCGTGCCTTATCCGTGTATTTAAAAGCGATTATGATGCGTTGTTGAGTTCGAAGTTTGTAAAAAATTTTTTCTTGACAAAATTGTACAGGTATTGTATCATATAACTGGTATATACCAATTATGGTAATAAATTGTATAGAGGTTTATTCCAGTAATGTCCGTAAAATTGAAAAAGCAGGCACGTATCAAAAGTGCGTTATCAAATCTGATTGTCTCGGGACAGCTACAAGCGGGGGAAAAATTGCCCGGCGAAAGAGAGTTGGAATCTCAATTTAATGCGAGTAGGGGAACAATCCGTCAGGTATTGAATGAGCTTGAACGAGAAAATCTTGTCCGCAGAGTTTGGGGGAAAGGAACGTTTGTTCAAAATAATATTTCCGAGACAATAATTGTGGTTCGTCCTGACCCCAATAAAGTGTTGTTTAGACATTTTTGGGGGAAATTGGTAGAGTATGCCCATTGCTCGAGTATCGAAATAGAACTTAAACAATTGTTGTCAAAGCCGCCTGTCAGCCATGCCGATAGGCAAGCAAAATTTGTGAAAATGTTTACCGGCAAAGAAGCTGTCGGAATGCATGAAATAACGGCAAATGATATTCCTTGGGTCGTAAAAATGGATTTGGTCGAAGATATTACGGAACGATTCGAAAGTTGGTCTCAGCGAAATAATATTTTTGAAATAGCAAAACAATCGGTTACCTATGAAGAGAGAATTTATGGTCTGCCTTTTCACAGTACGCTGTCTGCACTGAATTATCATCCCGAGCTGTTAGAGCGTGCAGGGGTTTATCCGATAGAGCTTGCGAATTCTCTGGAAGGATTTATTAGAGCGATAGAGAAACTTAGCAAAATTGAAACATTTAAGTATTCCGCCTGGGTTGGCTCGGCAAGGACTTTTATAATGCATTTGCTTCGTGCGTTTTTCGATAATCTTTATGAGCGATTTTATCCTACGGTAGATGAGCCTATACCGAAAGCAGAAGGGATTTATATCCTTGAAATGCTCCATAAACTCAAATGGAAATATCGTGTGTGTATTCCGACAGCAATGCGGTCGGAATACTCACGAACGGAGTATGACTGGACGAATATGATAAAACTGTTTTCGTTAGGACAGATACCGGTAAATTTGGTTCATATTCTTCCGCAATCTTATTATGTATTTATGGGAATGCCAATAGGGAATAGAGTAGAGGTTATGCCCGTCTCGTTTAGCGGTAACGGTCAGCCTTTCTCTCTATATAATTGTGTTCTTTGGGTGATAAACAGGCGTTATAGCGAGCAGGCAAAAGAGTTTATCTGGCATTTTTTGGATAATTATGTTAGCCCGCAATCGGAATATGAGCTTGATAGGAAAGCAATCGAAGAGGATAATATTAATCCTCGAACGAATAGCTTTATAAAAAAGACTTCGAGGGTTCCTGAAGATTCTTATTTCGATGCTACACGAACGGCATTGTTTGAATATGCTGAACGTGAGATTGTGTTTCCTTCGCCTGTGTTTGAGAGATTTTTATATTCAGCCTATCGTGTTTTGCATGACCCGGATGTAAATGTAAAGCGAGAGTATGAGTTTTATCGCAGCTTAGAAGGTGCGCAGATGCAATTTGAATCGCAGAGCTTGATTGAAAATTTCAGAACACATTGATGATTTGACAGGCAGAGAAGAGATTGATGATTGACAGGCACAGCCTGTTTATGCTCGCGGCGAAAGATGATGCGACGGCGAAAAATCGTTTTCCGCGAACGGGCTGAAAAATAATGAGAAATCTTTCGCA
>CAZKNI010000080.1:0-4054 GCA_964554055.1 uncultured Phycisphaerae bacterium
TTAATTTCTCCCGTAAACAAAGATATGCTTTTCCCTTGACGTGCCGATATATTCTTTTCTACTATAAAGGATAATCTAAAATTTGGAGATATGCAAGATGTCGATTACACAATCGGAAAATTCCGTTCCCGATAAACACGGGCGATTTGGAGAGTTCGGCGGCCAATTTGTTCCTGAAACGCTAATGGCTGCCTTATCAGAGCTTGAACACGAATACAAAAAAGCAAAAAGTGATTCTCAATTCAACGAAACATTAAACTGGCACCTAAAATATTACGTCGGGCGACCGACAAGTTTATATCTTGCCAAGAATCTTTCTTCCAAATTAGGCGGCGCAAAAATTTATCTTAAACGTGAAGACCTTGCACACACCGGAGCACATAAAATCAACAATACACTCGGACAAGTTCTACTCGCCAAGAGAATGGGAAAGAAACGAATCATCGCAGAAACAGGTGCAGGCCAGCACGGCGTAGCTACTGCGACAGCTGCTGCGGTCTTTGGGCTTCCGTGCGAAATTTATATGGGGGCAGAAGATGTAAGACGACAAGAGCTAAACGTCTTTCGAATGAAGCTATTAGGGGCAAAAGTCGTTTCTGTTGATAGCGGACAGCAAACCCTCAAAGACGCTATCAACGAAGCTATGAGAGATTGGCTAAGCTCTGTAACAACAACTCATTATGTCTTTGGCTCGGTTGCAGGGCCACACCCCTTTCCGATGATTGTTCGAGATTTTCAATCCATTATAGGCAGAGAACTCAAACAACAAATCATTAAGCTGGAAAATCGACTGCCAAACGTGTGCATAGCATGCGTAGGAGGAGGAAGCAATGCAGCTGGCATGTTCTTCGAATTTATTGAGGAAACAAGCGTTCAATTAATAGGTGTAGAAGCAGCAGGCTATGGCCTTGATAGCGATAGACATTCCGCAAGCATATCAAAAGGAGCTCCGGGCGTCTTGCACGGGGCATACAGCTATGTTTTACAAAATGAAGAGGGACAAACCCTTCCCGTACACTCCGTAGCTGCCGGGCTCGATTATCCGGGAGTCGGACCCGAACACGCAATGTGGCATAAAACGGGAAGAGTCGAATATACCGCTGTTACCGATGACGAAGCTATCGATGCTTTTAAATTACTTTCGCAGACCGAAGGAATCATTCCTGCACTCGAGTCCGCACATGCTATTGCATATACAATAAAATTAGCTCCTAAATTGAAAAAGAATGAAATCATTGTCGTCAATCTTTCAGGCAGAGGCGACAAAGATTGCATGGAGGTTGCCAGAATAGAACAAATGCGTAAGAAATAGGAAATAAAAATGACAAAAAACGCAAATACAGATTTTAACGCAAGCAAAATCGAAATGAACAGAATAGATGCAAAATTTAAAGAACTCACAGAAAGCAAGCTTAAAGGATTATTTCCTTTTATCGTAGCGGGACAGCCCGATTTGGAAACAACAATCGAATTAATCAAACAACTCGAAAAAACGGGCGTGTCGGGAATCGAATTAGGCTTTCCCTTCACAGACCCCGTTGCCGATGGCCCTGTAATTCAATCCGCTTTCGCTGAAACTCTTACAAAAGGCATATCCGTTGCTAACATTTTCGAAGCTTTAGCAAACGCACGAACCGAAATATCCATTCCGATACTTGCAATGGTTTCAGCGTCCATCGTCTATAAAATAGGAATTGACAATTTTCTCGACAAAGCCAAATCTGCCGGATTCGACGGATTTATTATTCCCGATTTATCGCTCGAAGAAGCCCCCGTTATTGCTGAGAAAATTGCAAAACGAGATTTAAGATTAGCAATGCTTGTAGCGCCCACTTCGCCGGAAGAACGACAAAAGAAAATAGCTGCCACTGCTACCGGATTCCTCTATTATATGTCGGTCGCAGGCATCACAGGAGAGCGGGATAAGCTGCCTGACGATTTGCCCAAAAATGTCAAACACCTGAAAGAAATCTCAGGCTTACCTGTAATTGTCGGATTCGGAATCAAAACGCCTGAACAAGTAAAACTTGTCTGCTCCGTTGCTGACGGTGCAATCGTAGGAAGTGCAATTGTCAGACGCATTGCCGACGCACAAGCTCAGGGAAAATCGACACAAGAAATAATCAACATCGTAACATCATATACTGCTGAGCTGTTAACAGGCACACAATAGAAGCATCAACACAAACCGATATTCTTTATTCTTTTTCTTCCAATCCGCATTTAGTCTACTTATTTTGCGGGAAATTTTAGAAATCGACAAAATTCAAAACATAGACGGACTGAGAGCAAACTCTCAGTCCGTCTTGCGAACCTTTATATAAGATTTCTCACTATTTTTCTATAACAATCTTCTTTTTAGATGTCGCTGCTGGAGTAGCTGATATTTTCTTTGGCAGAATATAAACTTCTACTCTTCTATTCTTTGCTCGACCCTCAGCTGTTTCGTTTGATGCTATCGGACGATATTCGCCATATCCCATAACGCCTAAAATTTTCGGGCTAACTCCGTTATCTTCTAACACTCTCATCACGGAAATCGCCCTATGCACCGAGAGATGCCAATTGGTCGGATGTTTTGCTCGTGTTGAGGGTTTAGCTATCGGAATATTATCCGTATGTCCGACAACGACAACATCAAAGTTCTTTACCGTAGGACCGGTCAATATTTTTGCAAGCTCCGCCAGCGATTTTTTAGCTTCCGGTTTTACTTTATCGCTTCCCAAATCGAACAATACATCCGAAACAAATTTTACAAGTCCGCGATTACTGTCATAGGTAACCATTTCCGGATGTCGAGCAGCAAAATCTTTTAATGCCTTATCGAGTTCAGGCGGAAGATTTATTTGAATTTGAGGCGACGGAATTCGAGCAGCAGCAAGTTTTTCATAGACACTTGTCATTTTCGAGAGAGCTTCTTTTGCTCCGCTTATTTGCTGTTGAAGAGCTGATATTGTTCGCTCTTTATCCGACAAATCCGCCCTGAGTTTACTTATTTCATTCTGTAAGCTGCTGTTTTGGTCCTTAGCATTTGCAAGTTCTTCTGCCAATCTTTGGCGTTCAGCATTACAATTACGCTCAGCAAACTTCAATTCATCATATTTTTTCTGAGAAACACACCCCGTTACAGCAAACGCACAAACAAAAACGACACCTGCCCTGAACAATTTTACAATTTTCGCATTCATCTTATAGACTCCTCGTTAAAATACCGATTGCCTTCCTATACATTGTATATAAACTTAACCGCAACGTTGCAATTTGTCCAATAAAATTATTTATTACTCACAGAGATAAGCATTTTTTGATTATTTAGCGACGCAAGCAAGAACGATTTACGCTCGTCATTGCGAGTGAAGCGAATGCAACAAGCGCAGCACGCAAAAAATTTGAATTGGCAATTTCGCTGCTGCACAGAGTCATTGCGAGCGAGTCAAACTTTAAAACTGAAGGACTCTCCCCCTCGTCATTGCGAGCGAAGCCGTCAGGCGTAGCGCGACAATCTCTTCTTTCAATCTGCAATCGACAATCTCTTCTCTGCGTCATTGCGAGGAGTCAGACCCTAAAATCTAAAAATATTTCATATTGTGAAAAACGCTTTTAATATTTGAATTTTAGGGTCTGACGACGAAGCAATCTAATTTTACACATCGCCGAAAAGCGTTTTTCATTGTCTCAGCGCCTTTCGCCGCGAGCAAAAACAGGCTGAAGAGATTGATGATTGAAGATTGAGGATTGATTCGCATCACAGCGTTACTCGCTCCAATAAAGTTTGCTCATTGCATCATGCCTCAACGCGAAAGCGCAAAATCGGGCTGTGCCCGTGCCTGCGAAATGTGATTCGCTTTGTTTTTGAGTTTATTCGCGGAGAATAATTTTCGTTGTCGCATCATCTCTCGTCGTGAGCAAAAACAGGCTGTGCCTGCGAAAGATGTTTCGTTATTTTCAAAGCCTGTCCGCGGAGAATGATTTTCATCGTCTCATCATCTTCCGTCGCGAGCAAAAACAGGCTGAGCCTGCGAAAAATGTTTCGTTATTTTCAAAGCCTGTCCGC
>CAZKNI010000081.1:0-5263 GCA_964554055.1 uncultured Phycisphaerae bacterium
CGTCCCTTCGGGAATTGTTGATTGAGAAGAGAAGAGATTGATGATTGTTGATTGAAGATTGATGATTGACAGGCACAGAAGAGATTGAAGATTGATGATTGAAGATTGAGGATTGACAGGCACAGCCTGTTTTTGCTCGCGAGGAAAGATGATGCGATGGCGAAAATTGTTTCCCGCGATGCATAAATTAGATTGCCGCGTCGCTTCGCTCCTCGCAATGACGAGTGAAGAGAAAGAAGAGATTGAAGATTGATGTCGGAGTGCGACGGCACGGAGATATGTCTATCGACGGAATTGAAGATTAATGTATTTTGCAGAAGGTTTTAAATGTATTATAAGGGAGACCAAATATGGGACAATTAAAAGAAAGGGTAAATGCGTATCGTAAAGCGTGTCAGAAAGCAGTTGATTTTCAGATAAGCTTTCTTCAGCCTGACGGCGGATATATTTGGGAAGGGTATCCGTCTGATGCATTTCACAAACAGCCTTACGCTTGGCAGCTATTGGGTCGTACCAGCGAAGCGGAGCGGTTGTTGAATTGGGTCAAAGCAAATAAGCTTGAGCCTGATGGCCAATTGACCGGCTTTAACGGTGATATGTATAAGCACAATTGGCTATTCAAGGGCGCGCATAAATTAGGTCGATTCGATATATCTTATCCGTTAATGAATTATATTCTCTCGTGTCAGGCGCCGTGCGGCGGCTTTCCGCATTTTGCGGGCGATAAGCTGACTCGCTCTTTAGCGACATCGTGGGCGGGCGTGTCTATGTTGTATAACGGAGATATGGATAATGCGGAAAAAATAGCAAAATGCTGCATTAGCATGATAGAGCAGCAGCCTGACGAAAATAAATTTTATTTCAAAACAACTTTTGACGGCAAGCTTATGACCGATGCGAATAATCCTGATACCGAATATATAGATACAACAAAGACAAAGCAATGCTATTGGGAAGTTGGGTTCATAATGATTTTTTTCTGTAGGATGTATCAAGCAACCGGAGAACAAAAGTATTTGGATTATACGAAGGGTTTGCTCGATTTTATGCTGCGTTGTCGCGAAGATAATTATGAATATTGGGGAAGCGGCAAAAGTGCATTGGGTTCCGCTCTTTATTATTCTCTGACCGGAGACGAGCGAGGCAAAGAGGCGGCGCTTAGATTTTGCGAATTTGTCGTAAGAACGCAACGTGCGGAAGGCGGATTTCAATATGAAGACGAGCCTGACGAACTTATTATTTATGTTGATCACGCTGCGTGCTTTACGGTGTGGGTCGGAGAGACAATTATGGTCTTGGAAGGCGTAGATGGCATCTCTTAGGGCAGCGAAGATAAAAACAATTGTTTATTAAGGATTATTTAGAGTCGTTTTGGATTTTAAATTCTATTCGTCATTGTTAGAGTGAAGTGGAAAGGGTTTGTATATGGAATTACAACAATTTACGGAAGAGCAAAAGCGTCATTTGCAGAAAATAGCATTGGAAAATATTATAGCACACTGGGCAAGCAATGAGGACCTTGCGAAGGAGCCGAAAATTTTTATCGGGGGCGAAGGGTGCTATGTGTATGACATACACGGGAAGAAATATCTCGATTCGTTTTCTTCGTTGATTACTTCTATTTTCGGGCACGGTCGTATTGAGATGAAACAGGCGATAGCTGAGCAGATGGATAAGATTGCTTTTTTTCCGAATTATCATGATTCGTTTACGGTGCCTCAAATCGAACTGGCTGAGAAGTTGGCGGAAATTGCTCCCGGTGAGCTTTCGGTAAGTTTTTTTGTCAATAGCGGCTCGGAAGCTAACGAAACAGCGTTAAAAATGGCTCGACAGTATCATTGGTTAAACGGCCAACCTCATAGGTATAAGGTTATCGCCAGAAGATATTCATATCACGGGACAACTCTCGGTGTAACTTCATATACCGGATTTCCAGCGTTGAGGCAATGTGTAGAGCCTTTGCTTCCGGGGGCATTGTTTACTCATCCTGTTAGCTGTCATAACTGTGAGCTTGGACTGGACTTGTCAAGCTGCAATATGAGATGTTTGGAATTGCTGGAAAAAATGATTCAGTGGGAAAATCCCGAAACAATTTCATCGATGATTATGGACCCTATTCCGGGTTCCAATTTTGGTTATCCGATACCTCCTGACGGATATTTACAAGGTGTCAGAGAGATTTGCAACAAGTATGGCATTTTGCTTATTTTTGATGAAGTGCAAACCGGTTTCGGCAAGACGGGTAAATGGTTCGCATGTGAAAACTGGAATGTAACGCCCGATATGATGTCGATAAGCAAGGCATTAACAGCGGGTTATCTTCCTTTGTCTGTTGTTATGACAAGTAAAAAAATTGCCGACGCTTTCAAAAAGGGAGCGGGGTCGGAATTTAGAAGCGGCGGGACTTATGGGGGACATCCGCTGTCTTGCGTCGTTGCATTAGCGACAATCGAGATAATGCAGAAGGAAAGAGTACTTGAAAATGTTGTTGAAACAGGTGCGTATCTAAAGTCGAAATTAGAAAAGTTGTACAAATATCATATTGTAGGGGATATTCGGGGTATGGGTATGATTTGGGCAATTGAATTGGTTGCTGACCGTGATAGCGGATCCAAATTTGACTCCAATCTCAACGTCGGAACATTTATTAGAGATTGGTGTTGGGATAACGGGATGATTTTGCGTAATAATGGCAATACATTAGTGATAGCGCCTGCACTGGTGATGACAAAGGAACAAGTCGATATAATGATTGGCAAAATTGATAAAGCTATTGCGGAAGCTATTAAGTATTTTAAGATATGACTCGAAACAGGTTATTGCGTTGTTTTTCTAATAGCGAATTTTCTATATTTGGAAGGGGATAATCCTGTTTTTTTTCTGAATACTCGGCAGAAGTAGTTGATATCGTCGAAACCGAGATTGATGGCTATTTCTTTAATCAATTTTTTTGAGTTTTCGAGTTCGTGTTTTGCAGCTTCGATTTTGCTGTGGAGGATGTATGCGCCGAGTGAAATGCCTTGTTGCTCCGTAAAGATACGATTTAATTGTCTGATGCTTAAGTTTAAGTAATCGGCAATATCGGCTAAAGTTAGCGGAGTAGAGAGATTGTCTCGGATAAAATTTTTAATGATTCGCGTCCGTAAGGCATTTTGAAAACGATTGTTCGGAGTGTGTAAAACTTCTTCGAAGTGTAGCGGGACTTTTCGAACGAATTCAATTAATAATTGCTGAATCAAACAGTCAATAGAGTCCATAAAATAAATCGGCTGAGTTTTGAATTGCTTCCGAATTTTGTCAATGATTTCGGAAAAGGCGTAGAAGTCGTTTAGTCGATATTTTTTATTTTTTGCCTGCTTTCCGAAATATTGCAGAAATTCATTTCGGTCTGTTTCCGTTGAAATGTCTAATTGAAATCCCGTTATGATAAAAGGTCGTTTTAGAATTCTCCAATTGTGTCGTTGGCCAGGTGGCATAAAAAAAACTTCTCCTTTTTTTATGATTACATTTATATTTTCCGTGAAATATTCTATCTGTCCTTGCTCGATAAGAGAAAGCTCGAGAGTAGTGTGTGAGTGTAATTCCGGAGAGCGATTTTGTGAATTTGTTACCGAATGGAAAAGGATAATCTTGAAGGCTATCTCGCTGACGTGATATTCTTTGTCTCTATGAGCGAGTTTTTCGAAAAGGCGATTTTGCTGTTTGATGTGTTTTAGTTGCGGCATCGGATAATGTCCTGAAAATCCAGATTAATGTCTTGATTGTCATATTGCTATCTTGTTGCTGTCGGAATATACTATAATATGTAATGTAGGCATTTTCAAGGGCAAATAGAAGGGATTTTATGAGCGTTAGTTTGCAAGAGGAAATAATTCGAACGAAACCGGATATAGAAGTATTTAGTCCTAAAAGTTTAGATGGCTCTTCCGGTGATACGGGTAATGAGCATTTTTTAGTTTTTGCCGGTCCGGACGGGTCGCTGATGGCAGTGTGGACTCAAAGTACTCGAGAAGGGGCGTCGGACCAGCGAATCGTGTTTTCCAGAAGTACGGATGGGGAGACGTGGGCGATTCCTCGTCAAATTGCAGGTAAGGGTTCGTCCGAGACGACAAAAATGGCTAGCTGGGGTTTTCCTATCGTTTCCGCATCCGGAAGAATCTATGTTATTTATAATAAACATATCGGAATCAATGATATTTTTAGCCATACGACCGGACGAATGGCGGGTATTTATAGCGACGATTGCGGAAAAACATGGTCGAAGGAGCAAGAAATCCGCTTTGAAAAAGATAAATGGGATAATCCTAATCCGGAAGTTCCGTCTAACTGGATTGTGTGGCAGAAGCCTGAGCGAATTTCCAAAGGAAAATATTTTGTCGGGTTTACCAAATGGGTATCTCCGTCAGTCAGGAAGGCAGCTCCGATACGAGTTTGGTGGGCGGAAGATTCCGTTGTAGAATTTATGCGGTTCGAAAATATTGATGATAATCCCGAACCTAAAGATATAGAAATCACTTTTCTGCTGACAAACGATAATGCGCTTCAGTTGCCTCTTATAAATCATCCTGAACATACAGTAATCCAAGAGCCCAGTATCGTTAAGTTGCCTGACGGTCGGATGTTTTGTGTGATGCGTACAACGCTTGGCTCGCCTTATTATTCGATTTCGAGAGATGAAGGTGAAACGTGGTCGAATCCCGCTGTTTTGAAATATTGCGATGAGGGCGGAAGGATTCTTCATCCTTGTAGCCCGTGTCCGATTTATTCCGTAGGCGAAGGAAAGTATCTGTTGTTTTATCATAATCATGACGGTCATTTCGAACAATGGAAGCCTGAAGATACTTCGTGGCATCGTAGGCCTATTTTCGTTTCGTTCGGCAGTTTTGAGTTGAAAGCAAATCAGCCTATACGATTTTCCGAACCGCAGTTTTTAATGGATAATGACGGCGTTCCGCTTGGGGTTAATGGGGGACGTGCAGATTTGGCAATGTATGCGAGTATGACGGTGAAAGACGGCGAAGCGGTATTATGGTATCCCGACAGGAAATTTTTCCTATTGGGGAAAAAGATAAAAATTGTTGACGGACGAGTGTAATTTGTATTTGGCACTCGGTAAGCATTAAGCTGGGCGATGTATAGAAAGAATGAAGTGATATGAAAACTTGCGAGAAACTTCAAAATTAAAAGTTTGTTGTGATATGCTGAAACTTTCAGGATTAAGGCTTTTGTTTTTGATGTGAAACGCTTTTCGGTTTTAGGCGGA
>CAZKNI010000082.1:0-3116 GCA_964554055.1 uncultured Phycisphaerae bacterium
AAGGAAAGAAGCAGATGGAAGGACAACTCGCACAATCCGATATGCGTTCCAAGCTATCGCGTAGAAATGAGTTCAGCAATAATAATTCTCGCTTTAAGTTTATTTCCGCAATCGAATCGGCGATGGAAGGCCAATTAATTCGCTACTCTCGAAGAGTCAAGCTACTCGAATTAGCGGAAAAACTCGGAATAGAGCGATTTGAAGCAAACCTTATAATTGCACAAACCCAAAGACAGCACATTAAAAACGGAAAAGCGATTTTAGTTTCCGAAAAACGCTCTCATGCCGAAATGTCGGAATTCCCGAAAACTAAAAAAACTTTCAGAGAAAAGTTTTTCGTAGCAGCTGCTATCTTTATTATAGCTGCTCTGACCGATATGATTTTGATACGATATCTATTTAGCAGCTAAAACGGACGATTTACGAACCGATTGCTTTTTCGATTTTAATTTGACAGCTGATATTATCGCAGACGGTATCTTATCAAGCGGAAGCACATGCATTGCGCCGCCAAGAGCAATTGCCTCTTTAGGCATACCGAAAACGACACAGCTATCTTCGTCTTGTGCTATTGTGAACGCCCCTTTATTTCTCATCGCAAGCATTCCGCGAGCGCCGTCCGAACCCATTCCGGTCAATATAATACCTATTGCGTTCTCGCCGGCAACTTTAGCTACGGAATCAAACATAACGTCAACACTCGGACATTGATGACAAACAGGTTCACCCTCAACGCTGACAGCTTGATAGCCCTTTATCGTTTTTCTCAATATCATGTGTCTGCCGCCTCTTGCAAGAGCAGCAACCCCTTGTTTCAGTTCGATGCTGTCTTTACATTCTCTCACGCAAACTTGAGAATTAGCATCGAGAGAATTTGCAAAAGACCCTGTAAACGTTTCCGGCATATGCTGCGTTATAACAATAGGAGCAAGATTTCCCGGAAGATGCTTGAACAAAAATCTCAAAGCTTCCGTCCCGCCGGTTGAAGCTCCTATCGCAATTATAAGTTTGCTTGAACCTGAAATTCCTCCCAACGAAAGCAACTTACTCTTGTCGATAGGCCTAATTATCGCTTTTTTAGACGCTGCTGCTGAGCGTATTTTAAATGCAATTTCATCCATTACTTTATTTAATGCCAAAAACGACCCTCCCGCGGGCTTGTGCATTATTTCTACGGCACCCTTTTTAAGCGCCTCTATCGCTAATTCGCTTCCTTGTTCCGTAAGAGTAGATAGCATTACGACAGGAACCGGATAAAATTTTTGCAATATTGATAAAAACGTTATTCCGTCCATCTTAGGCATTTCAACATCAAGGGTGATAACATCGGGTTTATGCTTAAGAATCAAAGGCTTAGCTTCTATCGGATTGGAAGCTTGAGCAACAATTTCCATATCGGGAAACTTGGAAAGCTCTTTTGTTAAAACCTGTCTTATTAACAATGAATCATCTATTATCATTAATTTGATTTTTTTACCCATAGAAGCTTATCCTTTTTGATATATCGTCGGCTTAACATACTTCAACGGATGAATCAAGCCGTTTAAACTTTCGGAATGGCCTACAATCAAGTATCCCCCGGGCCTAATATGTCGAGCAATTTTATTGACGACATCTTCTTGAGTTTTACGGTCAAAATAAATCATTACATTTCTGCAAAAGACATAATCAAAGCCATACTTAAACGGATATTGTTTCATCATCAAATTAAAATGCGCAAAGGTAACAAGCTTTTTTAGCTCAGGCGACACTTCAAACGTTATTTCTTTTGCTCCCGAAACTTTACGAAAATACTCTTTCATATATTCTTCAGGAACATTTCGCATTCGCTCAATCGAATATATCCCTGCTTTCGCTTTTTCAAGAACTTGTGTGGAAATGTCCGTTGCTAATATTTTAAGCGACAATCGAGGATATTTTTTCATAAGCTGATGCACAATCATCGCTATTGTATAAGGCTCTTCTCCCGAAGAGCTTGCCGCTGACCAAATACGAACAGTCCATTCCGGATGCTTACTTTTCTCGATACGACTAATTAGAGATTCTTTCAAAAAATCGAAATGGTCAGCTTCACGAAAGAAATATGTCGTATTTGTAGAAATCGCATCTATTAAGCGAGCTATCTCTCTTCCGCTCTTATCGGACTTAAGAAAGTTGAAATATTCCTGAAAACCGGAAAACTTTTCTTTCCGTATTATCTTAGCTATCCGTGCCTGAACAAGATGCTGACGATTATCGCCGAGATTTATACCTGCGCGCTCATAAACAAGCTCGCGCACAAGCTCATACTCTTCTGCTGTTATGTCCAATTTAGAGTTGACTTCGAGTGCAAGCATATTTCCCACCGATGATAGACTTTACATGACAATACATAAGAACCTTTTTCCAATCCTAAATATCTATCGACAATTTTTGTCAACAGATTAATAACAATATTAATTATCAAATTCTTCAAATATGATTCGCAAAAAATAAAAAGACATTGTGGAAAACCCGTTAATAAATGTTGATTCTTTTGAGGCAAACAAAAAGGCAGACTAAAAAGTCTGCCCTTTTGCGAAAACATTGATAATACTTGAAATTCTGTGATGCCGGTTTCGTTAAAGTAAATTATGCAATAAGCAACGTAGGTTCGAGTTTCTCTTCTTCCGTTTTAACATTTTTAATTTCCGCCTGAATTGCTTCTGACGGTTCGGAAAATTGCCTCTCGAAATCTTCCCAAACAGCTTGAAGATTTTCAAGATATTGCTGAAGCTCCGCTTCATCAAATTCACTCAGGAACTCCGCCCGAGCAGAACGGTTCAGTTGACTTATTTGGTCGATTAATTGTTGTTTTAAGACGGACATCTTTTTTCCTTCCATTCCAGATGGATTATTGAGCAGGTAACAACCGCACAATAGACATCGGCTAAAATCAAATTTTCTCTTTAGCCCTTGTTACGATTTTTTCATTACTTTTTTACACGTCCGATAGTATTATTTATTAGAGTTAATTGAAGGAGATTTAAAAATGACTTTTTCGACAAACATTCTCGATACGATAGGCAATACGCCTCTTGTGAAAATAAATAAAATCATAAAAACATCAGCTACGATATTAGCAAAACTCGAATATT
>CAZKNI010000083.1:0-5089 GCA_964554055.1 uncultured Phycisphaerae bacterium
TTCCTATACGTAACTTATCGGGTAAGGCTTTTGCGGGCATTAAATAGGTAAAAGGTTGCTCGCGCCTGACTTTATCGGAATATTTGAGCATTAATTTTCCGGGTTCCGTTTGAAAGAAGTTTTCAACCTGAGAAATATCGACAAGCTTTTTTTGCTCAGCTGTTATAACATTTGCCTGTACGAGCTTTTCAAGCTCCTTTGCAATATATTCTTGCGTCATTGGCTTTTGAAGATTAATTTTTTCCATAAACGTATGCCATGCAAGTCCTCTTTCAATGCTGATTATTTCTTTTCCTTCAAGCAATTCAAAATCGGTATCGATAATTTCTATTTGCGATATCTCCGTTGGGTCAACGTTATCGTCCACTGTTTGTCGCTGATGTGTAAAATCCGTTACGGAAATCTTAGCGGGTATATGCGTAAGTTCACTGTAAGGATATTGCCAATTAAGCTTTGCCAAAATTTCTTTTGTGTTTTCGGAAAGCTTTTTCTTTTTGTTATCCGCAGAGCGTTTAAGACGCTGCTTTGCTTCGCCTAATATCTCATTTACAATATTTGCGTATGACGAAGAGCGAATTTGTTGTATATTCCATTTTTCCTGAATCGCTTGCGGATACAGATGTATATCAATTAAAGATGTTGAAATATTTTCTTGGGAATCTAAGCTTTCAATATCGATATTATCCCAAATACAAGGGTCATTAACAGTCAACGCTCCTATAATCCACGAAAGAAATGTATGTTGATTGCAAAGTGCAGAGGCTAACGCACGTTTGTTTTCTATTTTACTTGTTTGCTCAATTAATTTTTTTAATTTCGCATTACCTGTTAAAATTAATTTTTCTTTGGCACGCGTCATTGCTACATATAACAATCTGAGCTCTTCTGCTTTCAATTGCAATAATTTCCGTTGTTTTATAGCTGAATAAATTAAGGTGTCTTCCCATTTGTCCGTTGTTGCATTTTTTTCGCCAGATTCTTCGCAAAACGCTTGCAGACCTATTAAGAGCTTTTTGTCAAAAAGAATTTTCAGCTGAATATCTTGCAGATTGAACTGTTTTCCCAAGCCTGCAATTATGACAACCGGAAATTCGAGTCCTTTTGATGCGTGAATGGACATAATTTGCACTCCGTTAGCAACGGGTACATTTATGTTCGAGATAGATAATTCATTGTCGTCGATAAGCTCGATATATTCCACAAAATCCGCTATATCCGTTTGGCCCGTTTTTCCGAAATCTTTCGCAAGCTCAAGCAATTGATTTAAGTTATCTTGTGCGATTTCCCCTGCTTGAGGCATAAGATGGGCATAATCGATATATCCGGTGTCGAAATATATTCGCTGTATTAATTCATGAGGGCTAAGGCGAGTTGCCAAATTTCGCCAATTTCTCAAATGAATAAGAAATTGTGAGAATTTATTTTGCGGATTTTTAGTTCTGCTTGCATATTTTTCTAATGCGCTAAAATAATATCCTCCGTCAAGCTCTCGTATAGCTGAAAGCTCATCGGCAGATGCTCCGACAATCGGACTTCTGAGAACACTTAGCATTGAAACATCTTCAAAAGGATTAACAATTATGCGTAACAATGCGAGTATATCCGCTATTTCCGTGTAATCGAGAAAGGCTCCTATTTGTGGAATTGAAACGGGTATCGATTTACTGTGCAACATCAATGCAAACTTATTCGCTGTTCCTTTCATCGAACGCAACAAGATAGCAATATCACTCGGCTGAATGGGCCTATAGGTTTTCGCTTTCTTATCATAAATTTCATATTTATCTAAAATTAGCTGTTCTATTCTTTGAGCTACTAAAAAGGCTTCTCTTTCTTGTGCATCATATTCCGCAATTACATTATCTTCCGTTTCCGTATTGACTTCTCTATCTATAATATGCAACTCTGTTTTAATTTTTTCACAATGAAGCTCACTTTTATCGGGGAAATCAGCGGCACATATTAAATGATGGGCATCATCATACTTTATTTCCATATTGCCGCCTGCCATTAACAGCTCAAATAAAATATTTACCGTTTCTATTACGGATTGTTCCGAACGAAAGTTTTCTTTGAGGTCTATACGCGTTATTTCACTTGTCGTATCCGCCTTAAGAGAAAGAGCCTGAAATATTTCGGGCTCCGCGAGCCTAAAACGATATATACTCTGCTTCACATCTCCGACAACAAAAAGATTTCTTTCATCATTAGCATTTGCCCGCGCGATTTTTCTGATTATTGCATCTTGAAGCTCATTTATATCCTGATATTCATCGACCATAATAAACTTGAATATGTCTCGATAATGTTCCACAATAGCGGGCTTATGTGAAAGCAACTGAAAAGTCATCTGTAAAATATCGTCATAATCGATAACGTTAAGTTGTTTTTTCTCCTGCTGAATTCGTACTTGAAACTCTCGGACTAAAACAAGTATTATTTCGATAAAGGGCAATTGTGCTCTTATCCGTTCCGTAGAGAGCGAACAGATTTTTGTTATATTGTCCAATAGCTGCTTTAAGTCTTTTTTGAATTGGCTAAATTGTTTCCTATATTTTGCCCAATCGGGATTATTGGATACGGAAGGCGTTCTCGGCAGAGTTACAACAATATTGTTAAACATACCGGAAAGCAGACATTGTTTGACGTATTCCAAAATATTTATGAGTTCCTCGATGTGTGTTGCGATTTTATCGATATTGAGGGATATTATTAATTTTTTGAAGTTCGTAAACTGATACAGAAAATAATCTATTACTGAAATCCAGTCCTTAACAAAAACAGATTTTAACATCTCCGCAGCTTCAAATTTGTCAGCTCTTACATTATCTATGAAATTCCGGATGCTATTTGTCCAATGTTGAGGATTTTCTATCGTAGCAAGGAAATTGCTAATCTGTAAAATTATCCGTTTGGCATTTCCATCTACATTTGCGCCTCCATAAATTTTGATAAACTCACGAAATATTTCGCCTGTCTCTGTTTCGTCAGCATACATTTGCTCAAATATTTCTTCAATTGTACGATGTTGCACGAGAATCAGCTGTTCCTGCGGGATGCACTGTATATCATGATTTAATCCGAGTACCTGATAATTTTCACGAATAATTCGTAAACATAACGAGTGAATCGTGCTTATTTGCGCCTTTTCAAGACGATTAAGTTGCTCGAGCAGAAACGTTTTTCGTTCGAGTGTGCCAGCTGACAAAAACTCTTCATTTAATTTTGCTTGTAATCGCGACAAAAGTTCAGCTGCTGCTTTATCGGTAAATGTAACAATCAGTAATTCATCAACATTCGCGTAACCTTTTTCGATAAGCTTCCATGCACGTTCGATTATAACACTTGTTTTTCCCGTTCCTGCGGAAGCGGAAATAACATATTCACCTCTGAAGGCGGAAATAGCTGATTGTTGTCTTTTCGTCCATTTAGGCATTATCTGTCTTATCCGTGTCTTTTTTTCTTATCGCTCTATATTTATTTATTCCTCGTGCAAATCGGCATATCGTCTTATATGTGCAATACGGACAAACGCTGCTGTTGCCATTATAATAAGGCTCTATTGCTATTTTCCCATTTGCAATATTTTTAGCGGCATCTTTTGTTAGCTCCGATACTCTCTTTAATATTTGTTCGATTACGTTATGTGAAAAAACAAATTTTTTGCTATTTTCCGTAAGCTCGCCGTTCTTTTTGAGTTTGATATTATATGTGCATGAGTTTGTTTCGCCTGCGAAAGCAATACATTCAACAGCTGATTCATTGAGAAAGCCGCTTGTTTCAAAATCTCCGCTTAATCCGACAATCATCGCGCCGGCAGGACGATAATTCGCAAAATTATCTAATAGCAAAGAAACCCACAAATATCCTGCCAGCTGAAGAGAAATACCTGCAATAAAATCGTCCAAATGAAACTTGTGTGCTTTACTCTTATAATCGATAATCAAAATCCAATTGCCATCATCGCACAAATCTATTCTGTCTATTCGCCCTGTTATCGTTATTGACTCGACATTGACATTAAAATTATATTCAAATTCAGTAGGCTTAAATGTTCCGGATTTCAAATCTTCGAGCTGCTTTGTAACTGCCGATTTTAATTCTTCGGTTACCTGTTTTAAGATAAATACATTTCTGGCCTCTTTCAGCAAAAGTTCATTTTTCAATTCTTTACTTGCAACGTCAATAGCATGCTCGACGATATCGTTTATCAAAGATTCCGTTATTTCAAACAAAGGAATGTTTTTTCGCGTTATCGTTTCCCAAAACTCTTTCATTACTTGATGCCTTACGGTTCCCAAATCGACAGGCTCGAGTTTGTATATAGCTTTTTCCTTCAGTTTCAAGCCATATCTGCAAAAATGCTGAAAGGGACACTTGTAAAACGTTTCTATGCGTGAAAAACTGTACACCGTTGAGAATAACTTGTTTGCCAATTCCTTCGAAAGTGCAGGTTGATTCTTGTCAAAAGCAATAGCTGAAAATTTTTCAAACAAATTAAGAATTTGTGCGTCCGCTTCAAGAATTTCCTTGTTTTTTTCGATTATCGTTTTCCCGTCATCTTTTAATTCCGCTATTAAGCTGCTTACAAACTTAGGCGCCGTTAACAGCTGATTGTTATAATTGCGTTTTACGTTTATACCCTGATTCCCTACAAGTCTGCGCAAAAATCGGCTTGGCTGAAGCGGAACGCCTCGCACATCATTTTTGGCATAACTTATCCACAAATATTCTTGCGGGCGAGTTATCGCAATATAATTTAAATATTGTTCCCGCATATAATGTTCTTCAATATCAGCGTTCAGCGGTAAATCCTGCCAGTCAAGCAATTTTCTATCTTTATCCGTTAAAATTACATCTTCTTTTATCGTCGCAGGCCAATGAGATTCGTTATATCCCAAAATAAAGCTTGCACGGACAGCGGGATGACGTGAACGTTCAATCGTTCCGACAAGCACCTGATCGAGACATGAAGGAATCACGCCTACTGTCTGAGTCGAAAAACTTTGCTGTAATATCTCTATTATTTCATCAAGATTTAACAATCTCGTTGAAAGGGTAATTCGGAGCTGAGTGAGCAATTCGACAA
>CAZKNI010000084.1:0-7109 GCA_964554055.1 uncultured Phycisphaerae bacterium
ACCTGATACCAAAACAACTTCGTGCCCCTTACGAACACCTGCCTGAGCTATCGAAAACCCCATCAATCCGCTCGAACCGTTTGATATGAACCGAACGCTATCGATATATTCCCGAGTTGGACCCGCACTAATCAATATTCGCATTATAACTCTGCTAACGATTTTGTAGCAACTGTTCTATCGCATTAAAAATCTCTTCAGGCTCTGCCATTCTTCCGCTGCCTTCTGTCCCACATGCCAATCTCCCCGCACCGGGGCCAACAAAACTAAAACCCGCACCCTTCAACTTTGCAATATTTTCCTGAACAATTGTATTATTCCACATATTCGCATTCATCGCAGGCGCCAACAATACCGGACACCTTGACGCCAACACTGTCGCCGTCAATAAATTATCCGCCAACCCGAAAGACAACTTCGCTAACGTATTTGCCGTAACAGGAGCAACAACAATAACATCCGCCCAATCAGACAAATAAATATGAAGAGCATGCACTCCTTCCGGAGCATTAAATATATCCGTATGCACTTTCTTTCCCGTCAATGCTGAAAAACTCGACTCCCCGACAAATTTCTGCGCCGAATCCGTCATTATAACTTCGACTTGACAATTTTCGCGAATCAGATGAGATACCAGATAACAACTCTTATACGCACTCACCCCGCCCGTAACGCCAAGCAAAATCTTGCTACCGTCAATAGCACTCATAACTCACTTTCACAGAAAAATCGCTATCACATCCACTCACGAAAGGCAAACGCCTACTTAAGTTCTTCCGGCCGAGGAACGTCGCTATTTTCATAATCGATGCTGAGCTTTTCTTCCAACACTTCTTGAATCACTGCTTCCAAATCTGTCATCTCAGGCGTCTTCTTCACTAAAGGCTTAGAACCCTGAAGATATTCAACCCAACGCTTCTGAACTAAAGCCGCCAACTTAAATCTGCCGCCAACCTTATTTATTATCATATCATCTTTAAGAGCTTCTATCATAATTTTCTCCTCTTCTTCTTTTCCTGATGAATAATACGAACTATTTCGTCAACAGTTTTTTCCAAATCTTCGTTTACAACCCAATATTTATATATACCCGAAGATTTTGCCAATGATATCTCTTTTTTAGCATTTTCAAATCTCTTCCTAATTGTCTCTTCGTCATCTCTACCCCGACCTTCAAGACGCCTCAACAATGCCTCGTCATCGGGAGCAAGCAAATATATTATTATAGCATCCGAAAATTTTTTGTCCACTTGTTTTGCGCCGTTAACTTCTATCTCCAAAATCACATCTTTTCCAGCCGACAGATGCTTTTCAACAACATCACGAAGCGTTCCGTAATAATTACCCATATACTCGGCGTACTCGAGCAATTTATCTTCCTTAATAAGCCGTTCGAAGTCTTCTCTACTAAGAAAATAATAATCCCTACCTTCCTGCTCTTTAGGAGAAGGCCTACGAGTCGTCGCGGAAACACTTATAACAGCACCTATTTTTTCTGCCACTTTTTTTGTTACGGTACTTTTACCCACACCGGAAGGACCGCTTATTACAATTAGTTCACCTCGAACGGACATAATTATTTTTTACCTTTTGCTTTTTCCGATTTACCTTTAATTGCAGGCTTCGTGGATTGTACATTTTTCTTACGCTTTCCGCTTACCGATTCCTTATAATTTACTCTGCTCGAGTCGGGAGGCTTAACACCTGTCTTTTTTTCCGCTTGGGCGATTAACTTCCTGCGAATTTCACCTAATTTTCGCCTTCTAAGCTGAGATTTTAAACGTGATGCTATCTTCTCATACGGAATATACCCTGCTTCCTTCTTGCCAACAACTTTAAACAAAAGCCAGCCTTTGGCAAAACGCCTCGGGCCTATCACTTGTTTAAAGTCTTTTACATTTGCCATCGTATATGCTATAGGCGGACCCAACGGTTTAGCCAAATCCCGAGCTGATATTTCCTTAAGGCACACATCCGAAAGACCCGTCAATTTCAACGTCTGCTTCTTATATTTCTTCACAAGATTATCAAAATTCGCTCCCTCAATAAGAGCTTTCTTTACCTTTTCCGCATCCTCTCTATTATCAAATGCTATCATCTTCACGGACACATAAGGCAGCAACCGAAACTCTTTTTTATGCTCCTCATAATATTTCTTAGCTTCCGCATCGCTAACATCAACATCCTTTTGATGCTCACGAACATAAAGCGTCGCAAGAACTTCATCCTGAGCAAACGAAATTACCGAGCGAACTTCCGAGCTATCCGCCAAACCCTCTTTCCTCGCCTCATCTGCCAATTCCGCATTTATCGTCCAAAGATAAATTATCCTCTTAGCGTCAACTCGAGGCATAAACATCTTTTTGATAAAATCGACATCTTTTTTCGTTAATACCCTATCTCCAACCTTTGCCACAATTTCATCTCCCCCCACACAACTTTCAGCAGGACGAGTATTAGCTGATGCTCGAGTACTCACACCAAAACAAAAACAATTCGCTCCAAAAATTCCAACACAACATAATACAAACAATAAAATCCTTCTGATAAACATTTTATTCTCCGAATACAAATAAAGAAAAAACTAAATCCACAAGAAAAATCGATATGTTAATATATACGATTCTCTCAACAAATTAAAGCCCAAAATCAATTTTGCCCACCTTGCAACACGGGCATAAGCCTCTCGTCCAATCGAACAATTGCCCCTCCATTCTCCAAGCTCATCTTCACCGCCTCGCTTACTGCTGTCGCTACAAGTGCCTGCCTTGGCAATGCTCTCATTTTGCCAAAATCTTTCAGCAGCTCTCTGCGCTTGACAAGCGATTCTCTATCGGATAATCCTTCCGTTTGTTCATATATTCGCAAAATATCATTTATCGGCTGAACAATACTCTCTATTCCATACCCAAGCCACTCATCCCGCTCAGGTTCGTCCCAATCCAAATAAGCCTTACAAAAATACGGATTATATCTCTCATATCCTCCGCAACTCGTAACAAAATTGCTATTCCTATCCGCATTATCCGCTCGAAATTCCCCCTCTGTACACGTCAGTTGAAATCCCTGATTTGTCAAATTAGGATTGGAATCGGGCAACACCCACGACGTTTGAACATACTGAACCGCACCCGACTCCCATTCAATAATCGCCTGAACCGCATCATAACACTCCTTACCCAGTTCACGCAATAACTTCTTTTGACCAAAACCAACAACCTTAACGGGCAACTCACCTGTTATAAAATAAAACATATCTACATAATGACACCCGATATACTCGAAGCTGCTCGACTGTTCCGCCCACAAAGAAAAATTTTTCAGTGGCATCTCTCTCCGTTCTTCTATCCACGCATAGCTGCATAACGCCTTACCCATTAATCCCCGCCGATATTTATATTGACATGCTCGCAGCGCCAAATCATGCCGTTTATGATAATCCGTATAAACATATCTGCCTCTGCCTTCGCAAGCTTCGATTATCCTATACGCCTCTTCCGTCTTTAAACACAAAGGCTTTTCAACTATACAGTCATATCCCGCTTCTATCGCATCCAATATTATCTTCGTATGTAAATGGTCAGGCGTTGCTACGATAACCGCTCCGCATCTACCCAACATCTTCAACCCTTCCTTATAACTTTCCGGATACGATTCATCCGGGCCAACTTCTTCGGGATTAGGCAACCCTACAATCTCTTCCCGACCAAACAATTCTTCAAGTTTCCTTATCGTCCGTCCCCTACGCGTCGCAACGATTATCCTCCCGATTTTCCCCAACCTACGCTGTCCAAACAATGCCGGCAAAATCACTTCTTGAGAAATCATTCCGCCACCTACCAGCAAAACATCCAATTTCATAACATAACCCTCGCACAGCTTGTTACCAAAAATCTATAACAAAATAACGCGAAAACACCTTTTCCGAAATATAAATATTTTCGTTAGATGCTATAAAGTTCAACCCGACATAATCTTTATCATCCCCTCAATTGTATGCTCCTCCGCCTCGGCAAAAACCGATTTTCCCACCGCAATAAGCTCCTTCGTCGTAACAGGTCCGATACTCACAAATTTAGCCCCCTCAACTTTCGCACTCAACCCGTATCGTTCCATCAAACCCCAAAAACCCCGAACAACCGACGGGCTCGTAAATGTTACCCAATCGACTTTTTCTATTCTTTCCATATCCGCCAAAACAACGGGAGATATTTCATCTTCAACCCTGACCTTATAGCTCAATACTTTTCTAACATCAGCACCTGCACCCTCTAACATCTCCGAGAGTTCATCCGTTCCCACATCCGTCCTAAACATCAATACGCGCTTACCTTCAATTCCTATCTCTATCAGTGCACGACCCAAACTTTCGGAAACATATTTTCGAGGCATCAAATCGACACGAACAAAATATCGCCTAAAAAGTTCTGCCGTTGCTCTTCCGATAACTCCTATCTTTACACCGGCAAGCCCCCTAACATCTATATTCAACTCCCTCAACCTTTCTAACAATACCTCGACACTCTTCTGCGACGTGAAGATTACCCAATCATATCTCCCCTCTATCATCTCACTTATCGCTTCGTCAAACTCTCTATAATCTTCTATCTCCTCATATTCTATCGCCGGAATAGGCAACACATACGCGCCAAGTTCTACAAGCTTGTCATAAAACCCTCTCGACCTACACGCAGGTCGAGTTACAACAACAACTTGGCCAAACAAAGGCTTACGCTCAAACCAACTTGCCCCTTTGCGAAATCCAACAACATCGCCAACGATAACAACCGAAGGAGCACTTATCGCGGGCTTACTTTGTGCGCAAAGCTCCGCTATCGTACATACGGTTCCAACAACAACTCTTTGCAAGCCAGTTCCCGCTCTCTCCACAACCGCAACAGGTCTATCCTTTTCAACCCCTCCCGCTACTAGCTTCTCCATATTGCTGCGCATTTGACCTACCGACATATACAATACAATCGTTCCCGACCGCGCCAACGAAGGCAAATCCAAATCTCCCCCTCCACCTTCACTTTTCCCACATGCATCTCCTCTGCGATGCCCCGCTACTAAACAAACGCTACTTGAAACATCACGATGAGTCAACGGAATACCGGAATACGCACCTGCCAAACTTGCTGCTGTTATACCCGGAAAAACCTCAAACTCTATGTCAGCCGACAACAATGCTTCTATTTCCTCGCCACCTCGACCAAATATAAACGAATCCCCCCCCTTCACCCTAACAACAACCTTACCCGACTTAGCTTGCTCAATCAAAAGCCGATTGATTTCACTTTGATTTATCCCCCTTCCAACTCCCTTACCCACATAAACAATCTTCGACTTATCCACTTCCGCCAATACCTGAGCATCTATAAGCCTATCACAAACAACAACATCCGCCCTCTTCAATTTTCGCCTTGCAATACTCGACAACAACCCCGCAGACGAAACACCTAATAAAACGACTTTTCCTTTCGCCCCCATAATCTTTACCCCAACTGCCTACTTATACGAGACGAACCCAACAAAAACAATCCTCCACCAAAAACAAAAAGCCAAAACAAGTGCGATAGACTCTGAAAAAAATTCCAGCCTTTGAAAAATATCCCGTTACTCACTTCCAAATAATAAGACAGAGGCGATATATACGTAAACCATCTTATCACCGTAGGCATTGCTTCGGGCGGCGTCCACGTACCGGAAAGAAACATTATCGGCACCATCGCCGCTATCAACATCAGCAAAACCTGCGAAAGATTACGAGCCGCTGTCGCTAATAGCATCCTCAATCCCGAACACGCACCTATATAAATCGCTGTCGCCAAAAGATACGTCGGTATCGAACCTTTGGGATACAAATCAAACACCGGAACCAATATCGAAAACAAGCAAAGCGTTGTAAACAGTAATACCAAACCTGTCATCGGTATCAATTTCGAAAGCATTATCTGCCAAGAATGTAACGGACTTACCAAAAGCTGCTCCACCGTTCCGTACTCTTTCTCACGTACAAGTGCCGCAGCGGGAAGCAATATTGCAACCATTGTAATTTCGCTGCAAAGCTCAGACAAACCGACAAACCATGCTCCGTTAAGATTACGATTAAACCAAAATATTGGAACAAACTTTACAAAACGTGCTAATTTCGATTCCGATGCTGAACGAGCCATTAATTTCAACTTCACCTTACTACAAATCGCTTGAATATGTGCCAACGCCATTGCTGCTGTATTCGAATTAGTCCCGTCCACCAAAACTTGTATTTTCCCCGCTCTTCCTTTCGCTATATCACGAGAAAAATCCTTATCTATTTCCAATATCATTTGCACTTTACCCGTTGACAAAAGCCAATCATCTCGCCTATCATCCGTCAGCATCCCCACTATTCGAAACGTAGGCGGAAGAATATGGTCTATCAACGACAAACTTGCTTGCGACCCGTCCAAATTACGTATCGCTATCGGATAATTTCGTAACTCTACGGAAAATCCTTTCGCACACAGATATACATCTAAAGAAAAACACCATAAAACGACCGCCACAAGGGCAGGGTCGCGCCAAAACTGAAGCAATTCCTTTTTAATCAACGCAATTGTTCGCATAATCAATCAAGCCGCTTTTTAAACATTCTAAATGCTATTCCGTATAACACACCGGCATATATTATCAGCATTAATATTCCGGGCCAATGTTCAAGCCAACCGTTTCCTTTCAAAAATATTCCACGCAATATATTCAGATAATAAGTCGCTGAAACAAACCGTCCCAAAATCCAAACGGACCAACTTGCCGTTGATAACGGAACAAAAAATCCCGTATATAAAAACGACGGCAAGATTGTTACAACCATTGTTATCAATATCGCTGCTACTTGGGTATTAACAAGCACCGATATCATCAATCCTAAGCCACACGTACCTACAACATACAAAATTGTTGCAACAAACAAAAGAAAAAAGCTACCTCTAAACGGAACATCGAACAAGTACACCGCTAGCAGAAAAGTACTCACAAAATTAATTAACGCTATTATCAGATAGGGAATCACCTTGCCCAACAATAATTCCGCCTTATGAGCGGGCGAACAGTATAATGCTATTATT
>CAZKNI010000085.1:0-4939 GCA_964554055.1 uncultured Phycisphaerae bacterium
TAACGGTATCGATATCCATATCAAATCGTTGAATCAATTCGACAGCATCTCGTTCTGCCATTCCGGGCTTTGTATATTCGGAACTCGCCTTGCCACCTAGCGGCACACCCGCAACAAAAACCAAAATTTTTATCCTGCCATTACTCCAAGGCTTTCCCCAAACAACGTGATGCGTTTTTATCACTTTATCTTGCGAAGCATAAGAACCTTCAGCCAAACCAATATTTCCAAATAGCAACACACAAAAAATACAAAATGCCATGCAAACCTTTAATCCCATTACTTCAATAGCTCCTCTTGAATCATCTGTAACTTCACATTCCAATACAAATCCGACAACTCCGATATTCCCTTTTCCGAAATCATGCGCCTATTCACCCATTGCAAAACGGGCAATCGATTATGACTTTTGTTCGACAAAACCGAAGCATTCCATCTGCTAAGCATAACATCTATTCGCCTTTTATTTTCATTATCTATCCCTGATTTCCTTAACTCCTTCAATTTTTCCATCCATCCTCTAAATTCGCTACTCAGCTGAACATTAGGCTCAAGATAAGCAACCCATTTGGGGCTTCCGACATAAGCAACATCAAAATATCCCGTACGGACAAACACTCTAACAATAGGCCCCGGATATGAAAATACCTTACGATATATTTCTTGTAATTCCTCAACTGTCAGATTACCGATTTTATTGACAAAAACTTTATTAACAAAAACTTTATCGGCAAAAACTTTATTGCCAAAAACCTTATTGCCCAAAACCCTATTACCAAAAACTTCGTTGGCAAAATATAATCCCCCGAAACGTTCGGGACGATGATAATCCCCCGCTGAGGGCGACCATTGACTTGCCCAAGAATCACCGAATGAATCTTTTCCTATCCTCGCACGAGCATAATTAATTCGCCAAACGCTACCGACCTTAGGCTGAACTCCCAGAGTTTCAAACGGAATTTCGATTTCTACGCTCCACTTATCTTTCCCCAAAAACACAACAGACCGCCAAAAACCGTTCCAGCCTACAGATTTGCCTATCGCATCATATTGCACTCCTTTTGCATCTACGATAAAGTGAAAATATCTCCCCGACAAAGACGAACTAACACAGGGCATAATAAAAATCTCAATATTATCGTTCCACCACAAACGACCGTCTCGGGGCAAATTACCCCCTTTTATCCTATCCATTTGAGGCTCAAATGCCACAAAACCTAAAAACAAAGATTTCGACGACCATTTCGCATAAACAACCGTCTGGACGGGCGCAAGTTGAGCATCGGAGCCATATACAAATCCGCTCACCGCAACGCTGTCGCCCCACTCACCTTCGAGAATTTTCCCATCGATAACAGGCTTCTTGTCGCTATAAAGACAGCTATGAACAAGAGTAATTTTTTCCGCATAAACGTTACTGACAAACGCAAACAATCCCAAAAACGTACACAAGTTTGCAAAGACACGTAACATTTCACACCCAGAACAAATCATAATTTCCGACCGAACTTCTCGCTATCTCTCAATATCATCGTTTGAACTTCGGCACAATTAAGCCATTCCATATATTCACGCAAATCATAAGGACGCTCACCCGCGACATAATGATTCGCCCCAACCTCGCCGCTATCGAGTTTCCACGAAATTAGCCACATCCCGGGCGAGCTGGCATCAGGAAGCCTCGTCAACCCTACTCTCGCATTGCTATCGATAAAAAAATCGGAATGAATCAAAACTTCCGACGTAACGATGTTTTTTAGAACGACTTCGCCGGAATAACTTTTAAGCGTATCATTCACCCCTATAAGATTTATTCTACCGTCGATATCTTCCTGACACATTACACACACAGGCTGTTGAGAGTTCCTTACATATTCATACGCTAACTTTTTGCGATAATAATAATCGACAATCGCATCCGAAATCATAGGCCAGCAATCGCGAAGATTCCACCATAACAACCCCGTCCGACGCCATTTATTAGCACGCCAGCGTTCAATGACAAATTTCAACGCCTCTGCTTGAGTAATTTGTGATGCTAAAATATACTCATCGAGATTATTCGGAACTTCGCCAAAAACTACTCGAATCTGTTTTGCCATAAGCGGAATTCTGTAATCATAACAATCAATACCGGGCAAAGGTCTAACCGATTTTGTAAGCCATTGTTCGTTATCCTGCCAAGGCCAAACATATTCTTCATCCAACATCTCCTCAAGAGTTTCCCTACACGGACACCCGTGAAATCCTATCTCGCTAACAAAATGCGCAGGTGAATGCGTATAAAACGAACTCTTTGCATCATCACGAGGCCCCCACAAATGATCTTCAGGCTTGAGTCTATCGCTATTGCCACGCCTTATCATTTCCGGGCTATGATAGGGAGAGCTTGGCAAATAATCTCGACCGGGGTCTTCACGCCTAATAACTGATGGCAAAACTTCCCTACTGATTATATCCGTATTCGGGTCTATTCCGAACCCCGCCCACTTATACGTCTCATCTATTTCATTATTTCCCGCCCACAATACCAAAGAAGGATGATTACGAAACTTCCTAACGACAGATGTCGCTTCTTTACTTATCTTTTCTAAAAATTCGGAATTTTGAGGATATATAATACATGCCAACGCAAAGTCCTGCCAAACCATTATCCCGTTTTCATCGCACAAATCAAAAAATTCCGTATCTTCATACACATTCCCCCCCCAACAACGAACCATATTACAATGTAAATCTATCATCATATCAAAAGTTTTACGTAAATGACCGGAATCGCGAGAATGAAGCGCATCAAGAGGAACCCAATTCGTACCGCGAGCAAAAACACGCTCACCGTTAATAATAAACACAAATTCCCCTTCTGCCCTTTCAGATGTAATTTCCGTTCGTTGAAGTTTAGCCGTCCTAATTCCGATACGAGAGCGATTACTGTCAAGAATCGTTCCGTCCTCATCAAGCAATTCTACAACAGCATCATACAGAGCAGCTTCACCATAGCCCATAGGCCACCAAAAATCAACTCTTTCAAGCTCTATTACCTTCATATCATGAGTTGATATAACAGGATAAACTTTCTCAAAAACAACTCGATTATTCCTACTCAAGCTTACACGAACCTTAAGCCTATCGATATCCAATATCTCTGTCTGAAAATCCCAATCCAATAACAATTTTGCCGATGAATTGGCAACATCAACTTCACGAGTAACCCAATAAACCGCACGCCAATGCGTCGCCTTCACGACTTTCAAGCCTACGGAACGCCACAAACCCGCTGAAACTATTCGAGGCGAAATATCCCAACCGAACATATGCGGCGCTTTACGAATATGCAAACCGTCTCGTCTACTCCCAGCTGCTGAATATTCCCCCGGACATATCCGCTTATTACGTACATAAAGAACGGGAGAATCTATTCGAATGTAAATTTCATTTTCCCTTTCTCCCTCTTTATATAAAAAATCGGTAACGTCAAACTCCTGTTCTATCAACATATTATCCGAACTGCCAACCTTCTTGCTGTTTATCCAAATATGCGCAAGGCAATCCAAACCTTTAAACACTATTTTGACCCGCTGACCTTTTGATATTTTCGGTGATACAAATTTGCGGAAATGCCACCAGCGATACGTCTCATATTTCCGAACCTCATATACATTATTCCCCTTTTCAAGCTCTTTAGGAAGATATCCTCCATCTATCAAATCCAACTCAACATTGCCCGGAACAGATGCATCTATTGTAGGCCAATCGGATTTATTCAATTCACAAGGGCTGTTAGGTGCCAACTCATCCTGCTTCCCAAAACGCAGCTGCCATTTTCCATCGAGATTCACATCAAACTCGCTATTCATCAAAGCCATTTCCTTTTACATAAAAACACAAATGAATATGAAATTTTCAAACTGCTTTTACTCCCAAATTTTAAATACATCTTTATTAAGATATCGCTCCGCTGAACTCACATGCCAATCGACCCAAAGCACATTCGTTTTACTCTTATGCCTATAGCTAACACTCCCAATATCCGAATAATAATTCGATTGCCAAATATATCCTGCCGACCCCGAAATAGAATCTCCGTCCACGACCCAAGCGACATTGCTATGCAAACGAGATATACTGTCAAGCCTTCCGGAAACAGCTTTGTCAATATCCTCATCATAACCGATTATTCCCCAATCATAAATCGCCTTACTCCTATATGCTACTCGATAATCCCTATAATGAGGCTCGCTCCCGGAAGGACACGAAAAAACCGTCCTGCTGTAATTCGTAATATACCCGTTGCTATCCGTCTCTGCTCCCAAATAAGGCGCCAATCGATTTTTCCATCTTCCCGTAAAACGATAATGATTGTATTCACACGGAAACCATTGATTATTCTCATCAAGATATAGCAACGTTGCTTGCCCTATCTGCCTGAGATGGCTGGCACAGCCGACTGTCTTTGCTGATTCACGTGCCGACGATAACGCAGGCAACAAAACAGCTACAAGAACCGCTATTATCGCAACAACAACTAAAAGCTCTATAAGCGTAAAACCGTCGAATTGTAATTGTTTCATTTCATCTTCTCCCGAACTACAATTTTCGAGTACTCTCCCGCTCCACAACAATGCCTTCCAACATCTCCTGCAAAGGCCCGATATTAGGAGAGTCAATTAATTCTATAAGCATTTCGCACGCACGCTGAGCCAAACTCGTAGCACTTACATAAGACACCGTAAGCGACGGAACATAATGCGCCGAGACTTCTCCCCCCGTTCCACCCATCACCGAAACATCATCAGGCACCGAAATACCGGCAAATCTGCACTTCTCTATAAACGATAATGCTGTTCTGTCCTTATCACAATAGACAGCTGTTATCTTCTCACACTCCGCCCCAACATTACGAAACTCAAGTATCCTCTCAACAAGAGATTCTATCGCT
>CAZKNI010000086.1:0-3604 GCA_964554055.1 uncultured Phycisphaerae bacterium
TGCGAAAGATGTTTCGTTATCTTCAAGCCCTGTTCGCGGGAAACGTTTTTCATCGTCGCATCATCTCTCGTCGTGAGCAAAAACAGGCTGTGCCTGTTCTCATTTCATAAGCTTTTCTGTTTTTTATATTCCGAATGGATGTTACAGAATTTGACAACTTTGATTCAAAATTAGGCAATATCATTTTTTGTAATCATTTATTCAATTTCTTGACCTTGCCGACAACTTTATATATCCATCGAATATTATCAGCTGTCGTTTCAATCGTAGGGTAAATGCGATTAGATGACGTTAAACGTATATTTAGTCCGTCGGAAAAATAAAATTTGCATAACGCACCTATACGGTCGTTAAGCTCTGCTAATGCCAGATTCCCATTTTCGGGTTTAACGCCCGTATCGCCTATAACTATATCCCCTTCAGTAATTAGCGGAATCATGCTGTCGCCTTCGATGCGAACTGCAAATAGCTTGCCAGCTGAATTTTGGCTGTCCGCTATAATCAAACCGTCTATAAGTAATCCGTAATGTTCAAGCGGTTCAGCCAACTGAATTACTTTAACGTCTCCTGTAATCTCCTTAGAATCAGGGGCATATATATTTTGCAAAGATGCTTGCCGTTCAAGCCTTTCAGGTTCAAATTCTTCTACGATATCCTTAAGAGTTGTAATAGGCGCGTCGTTTTCGAGCCAAAAAGCGGGTAAGCCCGCAGCAGCTGGGCCAATAATCGGAATCACTGTTTGCCTCTGCTGTTTTATATGGGCCTGCGGCATAACATCCTTTTGTTCCGTATGTTGTGATTGCTCTGAATTTAGCGTTTCCGTTTGACTCGTTGTCAGCAAATCTATTAAAGCCGTTATTGCTTGTTTTGCTTTGGGCTGATTTCTAATTAAATCTTCAAGTCGGCCTAAAATAGCGGAAATTTCAGGTTCTTTTACCGAATCTTCACCTGATAAATCTTCGCCGGTCATAAGCCAATTTAAATTGCAACGTGTTATTTGGCTTATCTTTACAAGAATATCAGCAGGCGGAGTTCTGCCCGCCTCATAGCTGGCATATGTGCTGAGAGGAATATCAAGGGCTTTAGCGAAGGCACGCTTGCCTCTTTTGCCGAAATGCTTTAATCGTAACCAAATTAGTCTATCGGTTATGCTCGTATTTTTTGCCATAATCATAAAATATTCAGAAAAATTACATTATTGTGTAATTTTGGATTGACAAATTACACGATAATGCATATATTGGGCATCCAAAGTTACACAAATATGTAACTTCTCAATGAGATTATAGCACAAATATAGCTAAACGCAAGCAGGTTTTTTTTCGATATCAATAATGAATTTAACGGGAAATATTGAAAATGATAGCTATTATTAACAAAGCTGAAAACATCAAAATTATAAAAAATGTAAATGTAATGTATAACATTGTGGAGGGGAGCATTTATGAATAAGCAATTGACATCAGCTGAACTTAAGAGGCTTAATGAGCGTTTCGGAAGAAAAAAAAGTTTTACAAAAATAACTTCTCAAGCGGAAAGCACGAAACATATTTTAGATGATAAGCTAAAATGCGAATTGGAAAAATCGAAACATAGAAAAAATAAAAATTCTTTGGAAAACATAACAGCTAAGCTAATCCGCAATGCGAAAGCGCAAAACTTTCTGCACGAGTGGCAAGCGATTCTAAAAAGCGAACAGGAGATTCTTCTCTATCAATTAACAGAATTCATTCATAAAAGTTATTGAACTTGTTTTATCAATTTGAATATTTCATAATTTTTTCCGTTTTTTTTTGTTATTAACAGCTCATCATATTTTGCAATTTTGATATAGATGCAACAATCTCCGAATTCGCAATTTTCGCTCTCGCATCATCTTTTCTTGCGGACAAAAACGAATTGCACTCGACATTGCGAGCGAGTCTTCAAGCAAATCAATCATCAATCAATTTATATTCTATGCTGCTCATGCCACGAAGTTTCAGGACAAACGTTTAATTCTTGAAATTGTAGAGCCTACTTGTTTGTTAGACGCTCTTTTAATCTGAAATTTATCATAATAAAAAACACTTTTAGATAATAACAATAATTATTTGCAAAAAGTAACTTGATTATCTATTGTACGCCAAACAGTTACAAAGCAAAAAATATTTTTGCTTAAAGAGATAATAATCACTGCCGATGTTTATTACAAAACAAAAATGGGAGGAGGATATGAAAACGGGATTGTCATCAATCTTTTTGGAAAAAAAGACAACAGATTCAGTCAAAATATTTTTAGATGTAAATGTTCCCTATGGCGAAGATTTACTCCAATTAACGAAATCAAACAGCAAAACAAAGGATAATCAATTCGATTATTAAACTGTTGTTTTTCGGGGAGGTGTCAAGATGTTCAAAAATCTTACAATAGGGAAAAAAATTGCAGGTGGATTTACTCTTCTTGTCATCATCACTGTAACAATAAGTTATATAGGATATTCCAGCCTAAAAAATGTAAAGCATGTTACAAGTATAGCTGATGGCATGAATAATATGATAGAAAATACTCAACGAGCACGATTACAGGAAAAAACTTTTATCATTACCCAAAATCATCAATATGCCCAAAAAGTTAACGAAGAAATAAATACCTTGATGAAACAATTTGAATCCATCGAGAATAAATTAAGCTCGGATAGAGACAAAGAAGCTATGGATAACGCATTAAAACACGCAAAAGAATATCAGAAAGCATTCAACTGTCTCGTCGAAATGACCAATCGGACAAGAAAAGCATCAAATGAGCTGTCAGCTGCAACTGTAAACTTGCTTAAACTTGCAGAAGATATAAGGGCAGAGCAGAAAAAACAATTAGCTAAACTCTTAGCTCAGCAAATTACCGATGAACAAACACGACGATTGATTACGGACAAATTAGCTAAAGCAGATGAAGCCAATATATTTATTAAGTTGGCATTAAAGTGCTCTTCAGATGCCAAAGAATATATGATGAAAAATGACGACAATTATGCTCAGAGAGTCAATGAAAATATCGATAAGATTTCAAATCTTGCAGCTTCACTGAAAACACGATTTAAAGATGCTAAAAATATCAAACGAACGGAAGAGATATTGAAATTAGCAAAACTTTACAAAGCAGTATTTAATACACTTAAAAGAGCGAATCTCGCACGAGCGAAAGCAGACAGAGAAATGGTTCAGGCAGCTGAAATAATGATAAAAAATTGTGAAGATGCCAGAAGAAAACAATTAGAGCAAATGCATGATACAGAGGCTATAGCATCATCGATAAACATAATTGGCGGCATTATAGCTTTGATTATGGGAATAAGTCTGGCATTTGTAATTACACGAAATATTTCCAGCATATTGAAAAAATTAATTATAGAACTTTCTGAAGGCTCGCAACAGATAGCAGCAGCTGCCGGTCAAGTCTCAGCAAGTTCACAGCAACTGGCAGAAGGAGTTTCGGAACAGGCGTCAGGCTTGGAAGAGACATCGGCAAGCCTGGAAGAGATGTCATCGATGGCAAAACAAAATACGGAAAACAGCGAACAAGTAAACAATGTAATGAAACAAGAAGCAGCTCCCAATTTTCAAG
>CAZKNI010000087.1:0-3821 GCA_964554055.1 uncultured Phycisphaerae bacterium
AAAATTTTTAATGTTGTTATGAGTAAAGAAGAAGAGAATATTTTAAAAAGTGTTAGTAAATATAATGAAATAAGAAAGAAAAGTAAATTGTTTTTTAGAGGTTCTAAGTGTACAAAAATTATAGGAGAAAATCCTTTTGCACTTTTTGGAGGTAGAGGCGCCGTTTATATAAAAGCAGGCAGGAAAAAAGGGAATGTAAATTTATATTTAAAGAGCAGTTATGGCTACGAAGCGAGCGTTGTATTAAAGCTTGCTTAGTGAAGCTGTAATGTGTATGTGATGATGTATGGATAATAACAGTAAACGGGAAAATAAACTTGGCAATTTTTTGTTAGCTATTCTCGGAGCGGTTTGGCTTCCCGCTTATTGGCTTATTCAGCTGATGATGGGCATTATTAGTATTTGCCATTATCTTACGATTGAACGTACGAGTCATATTTTATTTCCGTCGAGGAAAAAAAGTGTTAGGCGCAATAGCTTTCACTGGTATCTTGTGCCCATAATATTTGTTTTATTATTGCCCGCTCTTATTATTCAATTAACGGTCGCTGTTGTGAAATTTTTAGTTTGGTGGCATGCTATTTTAGGATATTGGCAGAGCGGTCAGAAAAATAAGTTGTTGGCGATTATTATAGGAATAGCATCGGAAGCTATTTTTATTGTTGTTTTCATAGGCAGTTTTTATCACGATTTGCCTTGGCATTTAATGGGATATGATAATGTTCCTCAACGCTGGTATCATGCTGACGGGGTTGACCCTATTCGATATTTGTTAACGGGTCCTGTTGTGTTCGGTGCGTTTATGCTTGTTGTGTTTCCGACGATTTTTTTACGACAGTTGCCGTTAATTCAGACGCTTTTGTTTCCGTTACGTTCAGCTGTTAGCTGTTATGCTCTGTATAAAACTCTTAATGCCTATGAGTTTAGCGTCAATCACAATTGGCTTATTGTTGGCTTATCGCTGTTTGCATTGTTGATTTTGTTTGGATTGACGATTTTGGCATATCGGACGCTACGATATCGCTCAGCGATTAGGCAGTTTGTTTGGTTTTCAGCGGTCAGGTTGCTTGAAAAGAAACGTATCGCCTTATTTTCGCTCGGAGCTGTTATGCTGTGTACGATGATGCTGCTGATAATCGTTTCGGTTATGGGCGGATTCGTTGAACAGGTGCGAGAAAAGACTCATGGCCTTATGGGAGATATAATCATAGAGGGCGACCCTGCCCGAGGATTTCCGTATTATCAGGAATTTATGGAGGAGCTTAAGAATGCTCCGTTAAATAAATTTGTCGAAGATGCAACACCCGTGATATATACAGCGGGTTTGTTCAGAGTTCGAAAACCTTATAATCCGGACGCATTTTGGACAAGTGGCGTAAGAGTTCAAGGGATTGACTTGCGTGGCAAAATAGCTGTCAGTAAGTTCGGAGAAAGCTTGCATTATTATAAACAGAATCCGGCATCGGTAATTCTCGATAGGCCTTTTAATCCTGTGAGTGAATCTTCCAAAGGAGAACAGCTTTACGGATTGATTTACGGTTTGGACGTTGGCAGGTTGGCATATCGCGATGCCGATGGAAATTATCATCGAAGCATTCCGCAATATTGGCCTTGTACGTTGAGTGTATTTCCTCTAACGATAAAAGGTACGTTTGCCGATGCTTCAGCTCCTGCGGTTACACAAAAATTTTATATTGTCGATGATTCTCGAACCGGTGTGTATGATATTGATTCGACGTCCGTCTATGTGGATTTTAAGGTTTTGCAAAGGCTTTTGTTGATGGATAGGCAGGAGCTTTCCGACGGAGGAGTTCAGCCGGCTCGCGTTCATCAAATTCAAATAAAGCTTAAGCCTAATGTGAGACTTTATCGCGCTCTTTCGATAATAAAATATGCTTGGGTGCGTTTCTGTATGAAATATGATGATGCTTTGCTTTCCGATGCTTATCCGTCGAGTTGGGAAGAATATAATGCGGGGTTTATTTCCGCTGTTGAGAACGAAAAGAGGTTAATGATTATATTGTTTGGCATTATCAGCGTTGTTGTTGTGTTTCTTATACTCGTAATTTTCTATATGATTGTTGTCGAAAAGACGAAAGATATCGGGATATTGAAAAGTGTCGGAGCGTCAAAGGCGCAAATAGCAGCTATTTTTCTTACGTATGCAGGTGTTATCGGTTTGGTTGGCTCGCTATTAGGTACGATTGCCGGCTGGTATTTCGTCAAGCAGATAAACGATATTCAAGATTGGCTTGTACGAGTGTTTGGCTGGCGTGTCTGGAACAGAGAAGTTTATGCTTTCGATAAAGTTCCGAGCAAAATTGACCCGCATGATGCGATTGTAATCGTATGTGCAGCTATTGTAGCCTCGATTATCGGTGCGATAATTCCCGCAATAAGGGCAGCTAAGATGAATCCTGTGGAAGCTTTGCGTTATGAGTGAGTTGATATTACAAGCTGAGAATTTACACAAGACATATCATTTGGATATGATTGAAGTTCCTGTGCTTAAGGGGCTTGACTTGTTTGTGAAAGACGGAGAATTTCTCTCGATTGTCGGTGCGTCGGGAAGCGGAAAAAGCACACTGTTGCATATATTAGGTGCACTCGATACGCCCGATGAAGGAACTGTAAAGTTTGAAGGTGTCGATATATTTTCATCGGACAGCGAATTTCGTAATAGATTAAGAAATAGCGAATTCGGATTTGTTTTTCAGTTTTATCATTTGCTTGCTGAGCTTACGGTTATCGAAAATGTGATAATGCCGAATCTTGTAAGCTCGACGGTACATTCTTGGCTTAAATATTCTCAGACGATATATCAACATGCCGCTGATGTTTTAGCTGATTTGGGTTTGTCTCATCGTATTTGGCATTTGCCTAGCGAGCTTTCCGGCGGCGAACGCCAGCGAGTAGCTATAGCTCGTGCGATGATAAATTCGCCTAAAATTCTCTTTGCTGATGAGCCAACGGGAAATCTGGATCAGCAAACAGGACAGCAGATATTCCGGATTTTACTTGATTTGAATTCTGCAGGGCAAACGATTATTATGGTAACGCATGACGAGTCGCTTGCACAACAGACATCTCGCATTGTCCGATTGCATGACGGCAGAATTTGTCAAGAGTTATCGTCATAATAAATGTGTGTTTGCATTTGTTCGATTTGAAATTTAAGATGTAGCGTTTAAACGGATTGCCTGTTTTCGATATTTTTAAAATGCAAATTGTGTTTTTCGAGAAGCTGAAATTTTAAGGATTAAGGCTTTTATTTTGAAATGCTAAATTTTCGGTTTTAGGGGTTGATTTGCTTCGCGGCGTGAGCAGCATAAAGAATTGATGATTGAAGATTGTTGATTGATGATTGGGGATTGCCGCGTCATTCGCTCTTCGAGCTCATTCCTCGCAATGACGCAGGGAAGAGATTGAAGATTGAGGATTGCAGATTGATGATTGACAGGCATAGCCTGTTTTTGCTCGCGACGAAAGGCGCTGCGACGACGAAAATCGTTTCTCGGCGCCCCTTGCGGAAAAAATTAGATTGCCGCGCTTCGCCTGTCGGCTTCGCTCGCAATGACGTTGTGCGGGAGCGACAGGCACAGCCTGTTTTTGCTCGCGATAAGAAATATTGCGACGATGTAAATTGCTTTTCCGCGAACAGGCTTAAAACAAAATGAATCACATTTCGCAGGCAAAGCCTGAAGAGATTGTCGATTGAGGATTGCAGATTGATGATTGACAGGCACAGCCTGTTCTTGCTCGCGGCGGGAGACGCTGCGACAGCGAAAATTATTCCTCGCGAACGGGCTTTGGAAATAACG